>JAPUJX010000638.1 GCA_027295975.1 Gammaproteobacteria bacterium | reverse complement strand
ATTCACCCTGATCGAGATGTTGGTAGTACTTGGCGTGTTTGCGCTGTTGGGCGTCATCGCGAGCCAGATCGTCTCCGGGGTGATCAACAACCAGATTATTGTCGCAGAGCGTGGTGCCCGCCTGGCAGCGATCCAGCGCGCGATGCATATACTGAAACGTGACGTAATACAGATACAGGCGCGGGGAATTCGCGACGAGCTGGGCGACCCGGTCGGACCGTTGTTGATCGACAGCGGCGTCAACAGTGAACGATTGATAGAGTTCACCCGCCAGGGATGGCGCAACCCTCTAGGTCAGAAACGGTCCGAGTTGCAGCGGGTTGCCTATCTGATCAAGGAAGATATCCTTTACCGCGCATACTGGAGCGTCCTGGACAGGGCGCCGGATTCGGAGCCGCGGTTGCAGCGTCTGCTGGACGATGTCGACCGTCTGGAATTCTTTGCCCTGGATGTGAGTGGCGGTGAGCATAGTTTCTGGCCACTGATCGGCGACCTGGCCGTGGACCCGAATTCTCAGATTACGGCGATCATGATGCGCATCGAGATCAAACCTTTCGGCCTCGTGGAGCGGATATGGCCCGTCCCCGGCGTTTGAACATGGAGACAGTTGTGCTGAACCCGACATTCAATTCGACCCGCGCCAGCCCGGTGTCGGCCAGACGCGACAGCGGCGTGGTTCTGCTGAGTGTGCTGCTCATCGTCGCCCTCCTAGCGGCGGTCGCATATCAGTTGCTTGCACGGCACAGCCTTACGGTTGCGCAGGCGCGATATTCGTTCGGCAGTGATCAATCACTGGCGTATGCGCTCGGCGCGGAGAGTCTGGCGCGCCAGGTGCTTTTCGAAGATTGGAGCCAATCGGGACAGGGAGTTGATAACCTGCTCGAAACCTGGGCCCAGCCACTTGCGCCGTTCGAAATCGAAAACGGACTACTCGAGGTTCAGGTTCGCGACATGCATCGTTGCTTCAACCTGAACAGTCTCGCCGGTAACGAAGCAAAGGGAAATCTCGAGCGGCTGAAAACCCTGCTGCGTAACAGCAACGTTCCCGAGACCCTCGCCAATACCTGGCAGGACTGGGTTGACGCGGACGACTCGATTACCGGGTTCGGCGCGGAGGACGGTGATTACCTCCTGCTGGATAGGGCTTACCGTACGGCTAATCAACGCGCGGGGCATGTCTCCGAATTCAATCTGATTGTCGGTTTCGAAACGGACTATCTCGAAACCCTCGGTGATGTCCTTTGTGTAATACCGAGCGACTCGTTGAGACTCAACATCAACACCGTATCGGCGGAAGTGCTCGCTTCCCTCAGCCCGAACCTGACGGCACCTCAGATGCAGGGCCTGGTGGAGGTCGAGAGACGTTATACGGCCGTGAGCGAGGTAGTTACGGAGTTTCCGGATCTTGCTGGTGCCGTTGACGCGCTGACGGTAACGAGCGAGTATTTTGAAGTTCAGGTTCGAGCCGTTGTCGATGGAAGCGTTACCGAGTTGACGTCTTTGCTGCACCGCGATCCCAATAATGGGTCCTTGACGGTCATCGTCAGAGACCTGGGCCGTGATTTCCGCTCGTTGTTTCAAGCCACTCCAACTTCAACCTGATCATTATGCCAACACTGTTCATTCGCCTGTTGTCCCCGGCCAGTAGAGATGAAGAAGAGCTGCAGCTCAGTAGCACCTGGCTGATACTGGAGGATGACGGCAGCGCGCGCGCGGAAGGTGAGGCCGATCTGCGTGGGCTTCATGAATTGATCGATCCAAGTGCCGACTGGTTGCACAAGCCGAACAAGATCGTTGTGATCGTACCCGGCGAGCACGTACTTGGGGTGAGCTGCGAAGTACCCGGGCGCAACATCAGCCAGATCCGCCGTGCTCTACCGTTTGTCGTCGAAGAATATGTCGCTACCGACATCGAGAAAATGCATCTCGTCAGTGGTTCGATACGAAGGGGCCAGCCGATACGCTGTAACTTGATCGATAAAGAACTACTCGAAGGTTGGCTCGAATGTTTTGCGGTCCTGGATCTCAATCCCGGTCAATTCATATCCGAATCGGATTTGTTACCCAGCAGCCCCGACCGGGTAAGTGTCCTGTTCGATGGCGATTCCGTGTTGTTCAGGACCGAGGACCAGTCGGCGACCGTCGATCGTGCCAATCTGATGCTCGCGCTGGGCTCAGTCGAAGCCAAGGGGCTACTACTGATCAACGGTTCGATGAACGATCTCGAACGCAGCCAGCTCGATCAGGAAATCTCGATAGAGACGGTGGGTGACAAGAACGCTTCCACGTTGATGTATCTCGCGACGCGATGGCTGGAGGATCGCGATGCCATCAATTTACTGCAAGGGGCGTACGCGGTGAATCAGCCGGCGGGTCCGGAAGCTTCCCGCTGGCGCGCCGTGGGTGTGCTGCTTGCGGTGTGGTTGGTAGTAGGTTTTACCGGCATGACCGTCCAGGGATTCTGGGCGAGTACTCAAGCTGACAGTCTGGAAGCCGAAAGCAGAACGCTCTTCAGAGATATCGTTGGCAGCGAGCAACGGGTCACAAACGCCCAACGACAGCTGCAAAATCTCCTCGGAGAGCGCTCGAGCACTGACGGACCGGGGTTCAGCGAATACATGTCGGCCTTGTCCGTGGTACTGGATCCGAAGGCCTCCGTGCTCAGCGTGAACTTCACGCAAGCTCGTGGGGAACTCGACGCCGAACTCGTCATCGGCGATTACGAAGAGCTCGACCAGATCAAGACGAGCTTCGCCGAACGCGGAATGGAATTCGAAGTAGTCACCGCGGAACAGCAGGACACCGGGGTCGGGGCTCGAATACGCTTGAAGGGAATGTAGCATGTTGGAAGCAGGCTCACGACAATTCAAAGACTGGTGGCTGAAATCCGCAATACGCAGCTGGTATATGGATCGGGAAAGCCAGGAACGACTTGTTATCGTCGTGTTTTCCTCGGTGGTGGGTGTACTCCTGCTCTGGTCACTCGTGTGGAAACCTGTCAGCGACTGGAGGGAAATAGAGAACAACCGCTTCGAGCGTGCCCAGTCGGTACTGGACTGGATGCATGCCAACGAATCCCGAGCCCGTGCTGCTGCGGCGCGGGCAACGGAACCCCGGGGCCCCGGTCCTTCTTTGATCCCCGTGATTACTCGGGCGGCAGACGCACAGGGGCTCACCCTGAATCGCCTGCAGCCAGAAACAAATGGCGCGGTGACCGTGCTGCTGCAGGCGCAACCTTTCAACCAGGTGATGGAATGGCTGCACAATCTTCAGGAAAATAACGGCGTGACCATTCTGCGTATTTCCATCGATGCCCAGGGAGAACCCGGCTACGTCAACGCGCAGCTGCGCATTCTGTAGAAGCACATACCCTGCGTTCGCACCGTTCAGTTACGGAAAAGGGGTGGTTGATCACGCTTCCCGAATTCTCGTTTCCCTAGGACGGGAATGTGACGGGTCACACGAATCAATCGACCAGCGAGTCACCGTTTTCTCCCGTCTGTCTCTCTAGACTGCTTATCCAAGGGAACAGGACAGAGAGAGCGATGGATCAAAAACCGGATCCCCGCAAGATCTTGGCGGTTATGCATCAAAGGGTCATCGGCGATTTGCTGAACCTGATAGATGGTTTTTACTCGAATATCGAAGAGGCTTTGTTTGAGTTGGCCTTCCGCAACAAAGACGAAGATCAGCAACGACGCTGTTTCGATCTGATGCGGGAATTGCGCTACCGCCGCTCGAATCTGATTGAGATGTTCGCTAAACATATGCACGGAGGGCTGAAGGGGTGGTTCAGCCACGACTTCGAACCCGAGGTTGAGGAAGATCCGGAATTTACCCGGCTCGCCGCCAGTATGGCAAAAAAATGTTCAGCCCATTTCACCACGCTCCTGCAGAACATTGCCGAGCGGGCCGCGTATGGGACCTGCCTCTATATGGACAGGGCGAATCTGCCCATTGGCCCGTTTCAGATTGCGTACAACTTCGTCGTTTCCTGTCGAACGCTGGAGTTCGACGAACAAGCCATAGAAATCGTGCAGGAACTGTTCGGGCGTTTTGTGCTGGATCGCATGGGCGGGGTATATGGCGATTGTAATCGATGCCTCGAGCAGGCCGGGTATTTTACCCGTCGAGAGCTTGATCTGGCATCAATCGCCTGAGGGCCTGTTGGACCCACGCCAAGGCTCTTGCAGGTTCCTCGCGATCTAAAAAATCCACCCCGGAAGAAGGAGCCGTCAGTCTTCGCTGTCTCGAGAAGCCTGCTTGGCGGCAACCGAAGCATTGACGCCATCGAGGGTACGATTGATCCCTGAACCGGCTTTTGCCAGCCAGGGATTATTCTGCGCTTCGCTGAAGATACGCTCTTGTATGGGTTTCACGAGATCGTCGGAGGTGTTGCTGCGCCGGTGATGACCAAACAGGTTCAACCAGAGCTCGCTGCGGCGCCCCAACTTCAGGACTTTCTTGAAGTAGCGATCGGGTTCATCACCTCCGGCGAGCAGACCGACGATGGCGGAGATAATTGAAACGGGACTCAGCAGAAGGTCCCGTAACCCGTCAGCAGCGAGCTTGAACTGAAATATGACCACATCCCAGATGAGTTGTAGCCTCGATTCGTGCTGCTCGTTCGGTTTTTCCGAGCGGGGTTGCTGGTCACTCATGAGCGGCGTGTATCTCGACCTGTACCATTGCGCTGATCACCTTATAACTTAGGATCAGCGAGCCCACAAGCCGTCAGATGCGAGGCGCCTCTCGAAGACGATGGGGATAGTAGGGTCAGGTTGAGTTAGTGAAATTAATTCAACCTGACCCTCTTTATCCCATCAGCTATCCCATCAGCTATCCCATCAGCCATCCCATCAGCCGCGACGGCGGTCGATGCGTCTTTCCAGGCGGTCGCCTTGCCGGTCCAGCCGGCGGTCCACTTCGCCGCCACGACGGTCCAGGCGCCGGTTGACACGATCTCCGGTGCGATCGAGCCGTTGTGCCCGGCGATCGTGTCCATTGGCTTCGGCACGATCCGCCGCTCTGTCTAGCCGGGCGTCCCTGTAGTCGCCCCGGACGTCTAAACGGTGGTCGATTCGATCGCCAACCCGGTCCAGCCGGGTATCAACTCTGTCACCGATGCTGGCAAAAACTATGTTTGCAGACAAAGACATAACGATGAAAAGTATAGAATACTTCAACATTACCTTCTCCTGTGTATTACCAGTGTTCATGTACCTGATAAAACGCTGGATGAAGGAATGGGTTGACCGGGTAGTGGGCTGAACTGGGAGTTTGTGACCCGGATCTCAAAACGAGTGATGTTTGTCCTAACGTGCGCCGCCGCCGACGAGGACCACCTCGACCGTTTGCACAAGGATGATCAAATCCAGCAGGATGCTGTGGTTCTTGAGGTAATACAGGTCGTACTGAAGTTTTTCCTTGGCGTCCCCTGTGGTGGCGCCGTAGGGGTAACAGAGCTGTGCCCAGCCCGTGATACCTGGTTTGATGCGGTGTCGCTGGTCATAGAAGGGAATTTTGCGACTGAGTTCCTCCACAAACTCAGGGCGCTCCGGACGAGGACCTACAAAACTCATATCGCCCCGCAGGACGTTGAAGAGCTGGGGTAGTTCGTCTATGCGGGTCTTGCGGATGACGGCGCCGATGCGGGTAATTCGGGGATCGCCGTGAGCGGCCCACACCGCCGCGCCATCCTTTTCGGCATCAGTGCTCATGCTGCGGAATTTCACCACCTGGAAAATCTGTCCGTCCAGCCCGACACGGTCCTGCAGGTAGAGGACGGGTTCGCGAAATCTACCGCCGATCCAGATCATCAGGGATGCGCCCAGAATGACGGGCCAGGTGAACAAAAGCAGCACGAGGCTCGCAAAAATATCAAATGCACGTTTGGTGATTGCATACCAGGTGTTGGCGACAAAGCCATCGGCAAAAACCATCCAGGAAGGACGTAGCAGGTCGACGTCGACCTTACAGGCCTCCCGCTCGATGAACTGCTGGACGTCGACGACTTCTATACCCCGTAACCTGCACTCCATGAGTTCTTCGAGAGGCAATCCACCGACCGCGTCCTGGTTGCGCCGCCTTTCATCCATTGCTACCACGATCTCCTGCACCCGGTACTGGTCACAGTAGTCCGGCAGCGACAGTTCCGAACGAAGCAGCGTTCCACCGCCATCGCGAACCACGCTTGGATCCGATCCTTCAATCTCCATGAACCCAACCAGGACGAACGCACGCTGATCGGATTTACGACGCATACGCGTCGCAATTTTGATGGCTCTGGTACCCGTACCAAGGACGAGTACGCGTTTTTTCAGTGCATCGTCGCTGACGAACTGCGCGGTCAGCCATCTGGAGAGGGCGATCAGCACAAAAGCTTCGGTGGTCGAGAATATCAACACCCCCCGGCCCATGAATGCCGCGGGTATGGAATAAGAAAGAAT
>JAPUJX010000637.1 GCA_027295975.1 Gammaproteobacteria bacterium | reverse complement strand
CGCAAGGGCAACAACCTCTTCGGTCCGCGATGGATGTCGAGGCACCAGTAACAGACAGGCATCCGGATGACGATCACGAACCAATCGGTGTGCCTCCAGCACCACATCCTCTTCGCCCGGGTGGGTGCTACCGGCAATCCACACCCGCCGATTACCCAAACCCCAGGCAGTACGCAAGTGCCGTGCTCTTTCCTTATGGTCCCGGGGTAGCTCGATGTCGAATTTGACGTTGCCAAACACGGCGACCCGAGCGGGGTCAGCCCCGATATTGATGAAACGCTCCGCGTGGCTCTGGTACTGACAGGCAACAAAACGTAACTGCGACAACATGGGACGCGTCACGGAGCTTACCCGGTTGTAGCCTTTCGCCGAGCGTTCGGATAGTCGGGCGTTTACCAACAATACCGGAACATCGCGTTGCCATGCCTCATCAATCAGGTTTGGCCAGAGTTCCGTCTCCATCAATACCAGGAGTCGGGGTTCAACCGCATCGAAAAACCGTTTTACCCCCCAACGAAAATCATAGGGTGCGTAACAATGGGCTACGCAGTCCGCCAGCTTTTCACGGACTTGAGCCGATCCGGTGGGTGTCATGGTGGTGACGAGGAAAGGTATCTCCGTGAATTCCTCTGTCAGTTGTCGAATGAGACCGGCGGCGGCAATGGTTTCGCCGGCCGAAACCGTGTGAAGCCATATCGGTCCGCGCGGAACTTCCCGGGGTACGTGGCCGAAGCGTTCCGCGATACGTCTTCCGTATTCCGGTTCCTCGAGTGCCCGCCAGCGCAGCCGCACGTACACCCAGGGCAGGGAACACACCAGCAGGGCTTGATAAATCCACTTCAACATGGGTAGCTATTAGCCTGTTGTCACGGGATTTTGCAATCGTTTTTGTCCCAGGAAAGCCGCCGCCACCCGCGCGGCACAACCTTTTTGCCGTTACCCCGTGGAGCCTGGGAGCTTTTCTTGCGGCGCTGAGAACAAAGCTCTAGGCTCGCCGACCCATGAGCAGTTCTCCGCCAATTGGCACGGATGTAACCATCGTCGGCGGCGGTATTGCCGGGTTGTGGTTGGCAAACCTGCTCTGTGCACGCGGTTACAACATAACTCTCTTCGAGCGCGGCGGCGTTGGAGGCGGGCAAACGATGGCCAGTCAGGGAATGATCCACGGTGGTCTTAAATACGCCCTCGGCGGCAGCCTCGGCAGTAGTTCCGAGGCCATCGCTTTGATGCCGGGACGCTGGCGAGAATGCCTGGCTGGACGCGGTGAGATCGATCTACGTCCTCTCACACCCGTTTCAGAACACTACTACATGTTTGCGGAAGCCTCGGCGATGGGTCGGCTGACGTCGTTTTTTGCAAGCAAATCTCTGCGGGGGCGCATCAAAAAGCTCAAATCAGGCGACTATCCACGAGGGTTTTCAGGATTCACCGGGGTCGTCTACGAGTTGGACGACTTTGTCCTCGATACCCGTGCTCTGCTGGACAAGTTGTTGGAACCCATCAGCAATCGCGTCTTACATCATGAATTCGATCCCGACAACTGCTCTCTCGGAGACCGCGCCGCCGGGACGCCAGTGGTGTTGCACGTCGGCGGGACCAGGATCGAAACCGACCGGTTGATCTTCTGCGCGGGCGCGGCAACCCAGTCACTGCTCGACAAACTGAAAATTCCCACCCCGGCCATGCAGCTTCGCCCTCTGCATCAGGTAATCGTGCGCCATGCCTTTCCTCACCCGTTTTTTGCCCACTGCCTCACCGGAATCCATCGGGCCGAGCCGCGGCTGACCATCACCAGTCACCGGGACGGCAGCGGCTGGCTGTGGTATCTCGGGGGCCAGCTTGCGACCCGGGGCATCGATAAATCCGCGGAAGAACTCTGCCGACATGCGCGTAACGAACTGGCGGAGTGTGTTCCCTGGGTCGACTGGACCGGGGCACGCTTCAGCACCCTGCGCATAAACCGCGCAGAGCCAAAACAAGCGAGCGGACAACGTCCGGACGAAGCCTTCGCCCAGCAATGCGGCAACCATATCGTGTGCTGGCCAACCAAGCTGAGCCTGGTACCGGATCTCGGCGATCGCGTTGTCGGGTTACTCGACTCGCCGCGCCACCCCGCACCCGTGAGTTACGGTCTGCCCGGCGCGAACGTCGCGCAATACCCCTGGGGGATATGAGTTGGAATACCGGCCCCTTGGCGACACCGGCATGGAGGTTTCTCTACTCGGGCTCGGCACCGTGAAATTCGGACGCAACCAGGGTGTGAACTACGGATCAGCGTTCACCATTCCCGATGCCGCGAGCGCACGGGGTTTACTCGACGTCGCGCGCGACCTCGGGATCAACCTTCTCGACACCGCTCCCGCTTACGGCAAAAGCGAAGAGCGCCTCGGGATTCTTCTCAAAAACTCCCGGGCAGATTGGTTGCTGAGTACCAAAATCGGCGAGGAATTCCAGGACGGTATCTCGACCCACGACTTCACACCCGAACAAACCGAAATCAGCGTGCGCCGTTCTTTGACACGCTTGCAAACCGACTATCTCGATATCGTGCTTATCCATTCCGATGGCAACGATCTCGAGATCCTCGATCGCCTGGGCACGCTTCAAGCTCTGCAAGCCCTCAAACGGGCCGGTCTCATTCGCGCGGTCGGGATATCCCACAAAACGGTGCCAGGGGCAGAACGTGCGCTGGCCATGGGGGCGGATGTGTTGATGGCAACGCTGAACGTGGAGACAACCAGCGAAGCTCAAATCATCGAAACCGCCGGTGCGGCGGGGTGCGGGGTGCTGGTGAAAAAGGCGCTCGCTGGCGGACGCGCCCCGCTGGACGGTCTTCGGTATGCGGCCCGGCAGCCCGGCGTCAGCAGCCTGGTCGTGGGCACGATCAATCCTATTCACCTGCGGGAGAACGCCCGGATTCTCGACTCGTTGAGCTAATACGGACGAGGCGCGGGCTTTTGAGTCCTAACCCTTCTGAATGGACTCGACGATAGCACTAGTTGAACAATCTTCGACAAGACCAAGTACTCGAACCTCACCCCCGTAGGCATTTACCATATCGGCTCCGACAACTTCGCCGGGACCATAGTCACCGCCCTTGACGAGTAGCTCGGGTTGTAATGTTTCAATCAGGGACACCGGGGTATCCTCGGGAAACCCCACTACCCAATCCACCGACGAGAGTCCCGACAGGACTCTCAAGCGCCGTTCGAGAGGTTCCACCGGCCTGCCTTTCCCCTTCAACCGGGTTACCGAGGCATCGTCGTTGACGGCAACGATGAGACGGTCGCCGAGGGCGCGAGCCTCTTCGAGGTACGCAACGTGCCCAGCGTGCAGGATGTCGAAACAACCGTTGGTGAATACGATCTTCTGCCCGCTGCCGCGAGCCTGCTGAACGGCGTCGATCAGCTGCGCGCGTGTGAGGATGCCGCGATCGCCGCGGTCGGTGGCGGCTAATGCCATGGCAAGCTCCGGACCGGTGACGGCGGCTGTGCCTAACTTGCCAACGACAATCCCACCGGCGATGTTGGCGACCTGGGCCCAGGCCACCGGGTCCCAGCCCAGACTGGTCATGACCGCAAGCACCGCCGCCGAGGTGTCACCCGCGCCCGTGACGTCGAAGACATCCACCGGGCGGCCGGGAATGTGCTGACGGCGGCCATCGGCCAGGGCAACCGACATACCTCGTCCACCGCGGGTAACAACCACCGCCCCGAAATTGTGCGCCCGGCACACTTCGATTGCTTTCTGAACGAGATCACTATCGTCGGCCCAACGACCTACCTCAGCGGCGAATTCTCCGGTGTTTGGCTTAAACAAGTTGGCGCCCGCATATTTTGCAAACGGCTTGTGTTTTGGATCGGCCACTACTGGTACGTTGGCCGCTACCGCCGCGGTAATTTCTCGTTGGGGATCTTCGAGGCACCCTTTGTCGTAATCCTGAAGTACTATCGCAGTGGCACTATCCAGATATTTCTTTACCCGTACCTCGACATCGGCTCGTACGTCGACGGGCAGTTTTTTTTCGAAGTCGGCACGGATCAGCTGTTGCTTCTGGCTGATCACGCGAAGTTTCACGATGGTCGACCAATCGGCGATCGTGATGAAATCACAGGTAACGCCGGCAGCACTCAACGTCGCTCGAAGCTGTTCCGCCGCCTCGTCTTCACCTACCAGACCGACAAGCGTGCAGCGAGCGCCGAGGCTTGCGATGTTGAGCGCAACATTGGCAGCTCCACCCGGCCGGTCCTCGGTATGGTCGATGTCCACAACGGGCACCGGCGCCTCCTGCGATATGCGACGCGCATCGCCAATCCAGTAACGATCCAACATGAGGTCGCCCACGACAAGCACGTGAACCGATTGCAGAGAGGGGAGCTCCATGGCGCCCGGATGGTAACACACGCCTGCCCTGCTACAATCTATCCGGTCATCAAACAAACAGATCCTTCTCGCAGTTCCATGTCGAAACGCAAACCCCGGCCCCATATCTATTCGCCTCGCGTATGGGGAACGTGGCTGGCCGTCGGTTTCGCCTGGCTGCTGACCCACCTGCCCATGGTGGTCACGGTGGCGTTGAGCAAATGGGTCGGGCGCATCTTTTTCCACATTGCCCGGCATCGTCGCCACGTCGCCGAAGTTAACCTGAAGTTGTGTTTTCCCGAGCTTTCCGACCCGGCGCGAAAGCAAATGGTAAAAGACGTGTTCATCCATATCGCCGTGGGCGCGGTGGAGATCATGGTTCCCTGGTTGAACCCCAAACGAAACGTTCACGAGCGCTGTTTGATCACCGGCATCGAACATCTCGAGGCGGCACAAGCCATGGGCCGCGGCGTCCTTCTGATTGGCGGGCATTTTGCCGTCATGGACATCATCTCACGCGCGCTTTCCGACGCGGTGGACATCGACGTGATGTATCGCGAAAACAAGAATCCGGTATGGGAGTGGTTACAGGTCACGGGGCGCGATCGATTTTTCGACGGCGTGATCGAACGCGAGGACACTCGCCAGACGTTACGCCGGCTGAAAGCCGGCCGCACTATCTGGTATGCGGCCGACCAGGATTACGGACGTAAACACTCGGTGTTCGCGCCGTTTTTCGGAATAGCAACGGCTTCCATCACCGCGACCGCACGGTTCGCCCGTTTCAACAACAGCCCCGTGTTGTTCATGAGTCACTTTCGGGATCTCGACAAGCAGACCTGGTCCATCAACTTCAGCCCGATCATAGAGGGGTTTCCCACGGACGATGATGTGGCGGATGCGACCCTCATGAACGGAATCCTCGAAGCCGTTATCCGGCAACATCCCGAACAATATTTGTGGATTCACCGGCGATTCAAAACCCGACCGGAAGGCGAACCATCTTTTTACTGAACGGCCAAACCCGCACCCGGTCGATGAGCGGCTGAATCAGCGCACCCCGTCGATGAGCGGCTGAATCAGCGCATCCAGGCGGCGAGCGATGGCCGCAACGGAGTAGTCTCGCTTGACCAGTTCGATTCCTTTTTGTTTGCACGACTCGAGCAGCCCCGACCGTTCCGATGCAAAAACTTCCCTGAGCGCAACCGCAACCGATGTCTCCGTCGCCTCCTCGAAATAGTTGCCGATTTCACCCAACACACTACGGGGACCCGGAGCGGGACCCGCCACGACCGGCACCCCGGCAGCCATGGCCTCGAGCGCAACCATGGCAAACGCCTCCTTGTCCGAAGAAGGAATGAGCAGTGCATCCAGGGCCGCGTAGTAACGTGGGGCGTCGGCAACAAATCCGGCAAAGTGTATGGGTAATCCCCTGCTCTCGGACTCGAGAACCTCATGCAACTCTCCATCGCCGATGAAAACGAGTCGGGCTCCCGGCATGTCTGCCAGTGCTTCACGAAACCCAGCCACTGCGAGCCCCGGCTGTTTCTTCGGATGCAGACGCCCCACCACCCCGAAGGTAAACCCTTCCCCCGGGACACCCAGAACGGCCAGGGCGTCTACCCGCGAGACCCGGCTATTGGCGACTCGCGCCCAATCAAATCCGTTGGGAAACACCACCGTTTCCTCCACGACCCGTGCAAGCTCCTCGCGGACCGGTTCGGATACACCCGCAAATATGACTTCACGAGATAACAACTTGAGCGCAAGTCGCCTTTGCAGGCGTTCGAAGAAACCAAATTCGTGCGCCACGGCGACAATTCGTTCGCTCTTCAAACCCGAAACACAAAACGTTCGAAATGCTCGATAACGATGACATAACGTCAAAAGGGGAATTTCTTCGCCCACGCAGCCGCGCACGGCGTTTTCCAGCGTTTCCGAAAGAGCCCGGGTGCGTTTCAGGTTTGCGGCGTTCAGGTAATGACCGTCGACGGACGGCGTAGAGGTTGGATTGCTCAAGAAGATGGTCAACACCCGGTAACCCAGGCTCTCGCCGGCCGCCTGGTACACGCGGCATATATCGAGAAACGGCGGATGATCGTTGGGGCACAGTTGCAGAATCAAGCCGTCGAGGGGTTCAGTCATCTTCACCCTTGGTAACCAGATAGTCTTCCAACACCAGATACTGCAGGTCGGATCCGAAAAACATGTTCAGCGCATCGCGGGGCGAGCAGACCATCGGCTCACCGCGTCGGTTGAGGGAGGTATTCAAAACCACCCCGTTGCCGGTGAGCTTTTCCATATGCTCCAGCAGCGAGTAGTAGCGTGGATGCTGAGTTTCCTCGACGACATGTACTCGTGCCGTGCCGTCTGCATGCACGACCTCGGGAATTCTCGACTTCCACTCCTGGGCTACATCGAAAGTGATTGTCATGAAAGGCGCCGGATGATCGGTCTGTATGATCTCTTCGGCCACCCTGTCCAGGACACTCGGGCAAAAGGGTCGCCAGCGCTCCCGGAACTTTATCTGCTCGTTGATCCGGTTGGCGATACCCGCCACACCCGGACAGCCGAGGATGCTGCGACCGCCGAGCGCCCGGGGACCAAACTCCATTCGCCCTTGAAACCACGCCACCGGATGCCCGGCAGCAAGCAACTGCGCGGTCTCCTCCGGGACGTCTTCGAGCTTCTTCCAGTTCAGCGGTTCGCGGCATGCCTCGAGCGCCTCGACACATTCGGCGTTCGAATAACTCGGCCCCAGGAACACGTGGGTCATCGGCGCCAAGCTCTCACCTCGCGCCGCTGCCACAAAGGTGGCCGCTCCCAGGGAGGTGCCGGAGTCTCCCGCCGCCGGTTGCACGAACAGTTCCTTGACGTGATCCAGCGCAACGATACGCTGATTGAGCTTTACGTTCAGCGCCCCGCCTCCGGCGAAAGCCAACCGTCCGGTCTCACGTAAAATGCCGCCCAGATAGGTTTCCATGAGTTCCAGACACCAATCCTCGAACAGTTTCTGCATGGACGCCGCATAGTGGATGTAGGGCTCATCGGCAACATCTCCCTTGCGTTTCGGACCCAGCCAGTCCAGCAGTTTGTCGCTGAAATAGTAGCCAATGCCGTCTTCCTTGTGCCGGCGCAGACCCACCGTATTCACGTAGCTGGTATCCACCTCGAAACCACGACCCTTGTGCCGGATCAACCGCGACAGGTCGTATTTACCCGCATCGCCGTAGGGCGCCATGCCCATCACTTTGTACTCACCATCCAGCATCTCGAACCCCAGATACTCGGTGATTGCGCCATAAACGCCACTCAAGGAATCCGGATCGTAAAATTCCTTGATGCGGTGAATGCGACCGTTCTCCCCGTAGCCGAAGAACGTGGTTGCATACTCGCCCTTGCCGTCGACCCCCATAATGGCCGTTTTTTCCGTGAAGCCGCTCAGGTGATAGGCACTCGAGGCGTGCGCCAGGTGATGCTCCACGGGTACAAACTCGGTGCGCTTCCAGTCGATGCCCAACATCTCGCCGGTATCGAGGACCCGGCGGCGGTTGCGGCGAAAGCGTCGATTGCCATTCAGCAAGGCATCGAGCGACCGGTCCGGTGCATACCAGTACCGCCTGGCAAAATGCCAACGCGCCTTCGAAAAGAGGCTGATGGGCGCATAGGGAAAGGCAACCACATCGATGTCGCGGGCTTTCACCCCGGCGGTCTTCAAACAGCTACGCGCAGCTTCCAGAGGCATGCGGTTTCTGGCATGTTTGTCGCGCAGGAAACGTTCCTCCTCGGACGCAGCGACTGTCTGTCCGTCTACCAACAATGCTGCTGAGGGGTCGTGGTTGAGCGCGCCGGAGAGTCCGAGAATTATCACTTCTTATGATGGCTGCCTGGACAAAGCGCCTACTATAACGAATCGGGCGGCGACAAATGCCCGATACAAGGTTGCCCGGACCTCGTGTCGGTGCTCCAAATTCGTCGCATTTATGCGTTCTGCTCTCGATCAGTTGGATATTCCCCGATCTTCAGGGGCGCGAGGCCTCGTCTTCGCCGGATTCGAATCATCTTATTGCGTCGCGACCGCACGTTTCGATCTACTTTTGCCAGGATCTCGCGGGTGTCGAAACCAACGGCTTCGCAATAGGCAGTGACGATGGCGTGAGCCGGACCGTCGTGAAAGTAGCCGGAGTCTCCCGGCTGGGCGCAAAAGCTGCCGAGATTGCGGATGCGCAGGCGCGTGGCAAGGGACTTGTAAAAACGGATATCGGCAACATCTATCAAACCATAAACGTTGTCGCTACAGAGCAGAATATTTCCAAGATTCAAGGCCCGGAAATAAACGCCTGCGTCATGAAGCATCTGGATGAAACGCGCAAGCCGACCGACGTCGACCTCGGGGGGATCAAGCTGTGAACTGTTTCGAACCGGGGTACCGGACAACTTCTCGTACGTTACCCACCGCACCTTCGGTTGTTTCGCCAGAATGCCGCAATCGACAACCATCGGTGCTCTGATCCTCCGTCTCCGGAGTTCTTCCGTCGCCGCCACGAAGCGCCATGCGTAGGGTCGAAGGCGATCGCTGGAAAGCGGGGATCGGGGATACCAGAATTTTGTTATCTGCATGCGGCCGTCGTTATGCCGGTGCTCGATTACGGCCGGTCGCAGTTGTTTGGTTTCGATGATCTTGCCGTCGCGACACAGCGCCTCGAACGCCTCTGGGCTCATACGCTGAGGGTTTTCTGGATGTGAGTTCAAGCAGCAGATCCATCGCTTTCGGATTGGGAAATTAAGCCTTGTCTGCGGATTTCCTTCAAGCCATCATCCGCGACGCCGGTATGCGCTCTGGATCAATCATGAACCAATTCAGGAGATCGTCCTCAGCCTCGCGAGACCTTGACCTCAGTTGCCCCGCGAGATTCATGACATCACATTTACCTGGCGGAAAAAATCGCATGTAATAGGCTTTTTGACACGGGATTATTCTGTGCCCTCACCCTCCCTGAGAGAACGCGCCGAAGCCGTCCAGGCCCGGGGTATATTCCTTGGCGGTCCATTGCGAAAGTTCGAAACGGTTGGCCGCAATCAGTTGTCAATTCTGCTGCGCAACGGTCTGAATCCCGATTCCAAGGTCTTGGACATCGGCTGCGGCTGCCTTCGGGGCGGCTACTGGCTCATTCATTTTTTACAGCAAGGTGGGTATTACGGCATCGAGCCCAGCCGGGAAATGCTGGAGATCGGAAAAGAGCTTATCGTCACAACCGCGTTAATCGAAGAGAAGCAGCCACGGTTCGACATGAATCCGGAGTTGGATTTTCAGGTGTTCGATGCGCAATTCGACTTCATTATGGCCCGCTCGATCTGGACTCATGCGAGCCCGCGGCAGATAGAGAAGATGTTGGACCAGTTTATCCTGACCACGGGACCAGACGGTGTCTTCCTGACCAGTATCAAGCCATGCCCCTGGTATCGTCGCCAATATCGGGGTGACGCCTGGGTTGGCGCAACCTATATCGAACCCCTCGATGGCACCGTGCTCTATAAATTTTCCTGGATTGCACACGTCTGCCGGGAACGGGGATTGACCGCAACCAGGCAGGATACGGAATACGGGCAAATGTGGCTGCGCATCACGCACACCCACATCTAGTGTCCTGTCTGGTTAATTCGCATAGTTTCAGCGCGATTCTCAAGGTCTGTAGCAAGGCGCGCTCCGCTGGGGATGGTAATTCCATTGCCAAGGTGCGCAACGCGGGCACCGGCCTTGAGAATCGTGCCCTTCGGGAGAGTGCAGAATCCT
>JAPUJX010000636.1 GCA_027295975.1 Gammaproteobacteria bacterium | reverse complement strand
AACGGTCTGGCCCAGTGGTATGTTCTCGAACAACTTCAGGCATTCAAGTCCGGCGTCAGAGGAAGCCACAGTAAAGATCCGGTGGGCATGGAAATGAAGCCAATGGCCGCATTGTTGACCGACCGGCAACTCGCCCAGGCCGCGACCTATGTCTCGTCGATCCCGCCTCGCGGGGCACCGGCAACACTCGATGGCGATGCCGTCAGGGGCAAAACTCTCTACAGCACTTGTGTCGCATGCCACGGACCTCGAGCACGGGGCAACAAGACCCTTCATGCGCCACAACTCGCGGGTCAAAGCGACTGGTACCTGGTGCGTCAGCTCGAGAAATACACCACCGGTATCCGTGGCTCCGCTCCCGGTGACACCTGGGGAGCACAGATGCGTTCATCCGCCCTGGTGTTGCCCGACAGACGCGCCATAACCGACGTCGTTACCTACATCAACGCGCTTCAAGACATCAATTAGGGGAACACCATGCAAATTCTGATCGTTCTGACATTAATGTTTTTTACGGGAACCGTACGGGCCGATGAGCTGACGCGGTACCCGTTGCCAAACAACTCCACCTTCCCCATCGCCCAAGCGGTGGAGATTCCCGCGGGTACGACCCTCGTTTATCACAGCGGCGCCACACCTCGTCCGGCAAATCCGGATGCGGAGCGTTACAGCGTGGAGTTCTGGGGAGATACCGAAACCCAGACCACCTCGGTCTTCGACCGCATGGAGGCATCACTGAAAAATCTCGGCCTCGGGTTCGGCGATGTGGTCAAGATGACCGTGTTTCTCGTGGGTACGCCCGAGCAGGACGGGCGCATGGACTTTCAGGGTTTCATGAACGCCTACACCAGACACTTCGGAACCGAAGCGCAGCCTAATCTTCCAGCGCGTTCCGCGGTGCAGGTTGCCGGGCTCGCGGCACCGGGAATGCTCGTTGAGATCGAGGTGGTACTGGCTCGACCCAACTAGCGCACCCTTCGATTTGCGCTCGGCCATCCATGGCCAGAAGCTATCAGCGTGTTTTTCAACACGCTGATAGTTACAGATGTGGCAATATGTCGTATCGGTTCATCAAGAGAGATGGATGAAACAGGTTACGGGGTTGTTGTGTTGGCTGATTGTCGCGGGTTGCTCGGCGGCAACCGACGAGGTGGATGTGAAAAGTCTCCAGACCCGGCTGATGGCGGAAATCGAGCGGGATACACGGGAAACCGCGGGGTACACGGGTCGTTCCGCATTACACGAGCGGGTGCGAACCGCGATGGCCAACGTTGCCCGCCACGACTTTGTCGACTCTCACGGTCCCGATGCGGCGTACGCCAACCGCCCACTACCCATCGGGCATGGCCAGACCATCTCGCAACCGTTTATCGTGGCGTTGATGACCGATCTGCTGGAAGTCGAAGCGGAACACGTCGTGCTGGAAATCGGCACCGGGTCCGGATATCAAGCGGCGGTGCTCGCAACCCTCGTCAAACAGGTTTATACGATCGAAATCATTCCGGAACTGGCCGCAAGCGCCAGACTGAGACTCGCCGATCTCGGTTATGAGAACGTTTCGGTGAAAGCCGGCGACGGTTATTTCGGCTGGCCGGAGGCAGCACCCTTCGACGCCATAATAGTTACCGCCGTAGGACCGGATATCCCAGCCTCGCTCGTCGCGCAACTGAAGACAGGTGGACGCATGGTACTGCCCGTTGGCACCCAGTACACGGCGCAAAACCTCACGGTGGTAACCAAACAGGCGGATGGCGGTTTCACGACCGAGGAAGTTCTGCCGGTCGCGTTTGTTCCCCTGACGGGAGATCACTAGATGCCTTCCGGGGAAACACGACGTTCCTCGACTTTTTGGAACTGATGTGCGGGTCACGCCACCCTGGCGGTAATTCGAGTAGCTTCGCTGTGTTTGTTTCGGCCATCAACTGACCCATGATTGCATTTGCATGCGCTGTGTTTACGAGCGCATTCCTGGTATTTCAGGTGCAACCGGTTCTCGCCCGGTTCATTCTGCCCTGGTTCGGGGGCAGCCCAGCCGTATGGACAACCTGCATGCTCTTCTTTCAAGTGGGGTTGTTGTGCGGATATGCCTACGCTCATCTGCTCGCAAGCCGGGTGGCGCTGGCGAAGCAACCCTACGTGCATCTCACGCTGGTCGTGGTGTCCATGCTCACATTACCCATCACTCCCGAGCAGACCGGCGTCATTACCGCCCAGGCGCCGACCCTGGACATATTATTGTTGCTGGCGGGTGCGGTGGGCTTCCCATTCGTCATGCTGTCGGCTTCCGCCCCGCTCCTGCAGCACTGGTTCGCGAACGTCCATCCCGGCAGGTCTCCATTTCGACTGTACGCCTTGTCGAACCTCGGCTCGCTGGTCGCCCTGCTTGGTTATCCAATTGTGGTGGAACCGGCGATTACCCTCGCAACTCAGACTTTTGCCTGGTCCGCCGGTTACGTTGTTTTCGCAGCCGTCTCGCTCTGGTGTGCCTGGCCAATTCTCAGCAAGCGGTTGGACAAACCCGCTGAACGGGACAACGCCACCCCCTCTGCACCCGCGACCTGGTCCGAGCGCGTTATCTGGACCCTGCTTGCCGCCTGCGGCTCGATCGTGTTGTTGGCGACGACCAACCAGATGTGCCAGGACGTTGCGGTCATTCCATTTCTGTGGGTGCTGCCGCTAAGCCTCTATCTCGTCACCTTCATCATCTGTTTCGAACGCGACAGCTGGTATCTGCGTTCGCTGTGGATTCCAATACTCACGTTGAGCGTTGGGGCGCTTGTCGTGTTACTCCATCAGGATTACATAGACGACGAGATGTCCCTCGCCTACCAGATCGCCATCTATACGTCGGCAATGTTTGCATGCTGCATGGTCTGCCACGGCGAGATGGTTCGGCGCCGCCCGGAGGCGACGCAGCTGACGACTTTTTACCTGTACCTGGCCTTCGGGGGTGCCCTCGGTGGCGTGTTCGTAAGCATCATCGCACCGCTGATATTTGACGGGTTCTGGGAACTGCACCTCGGTCTGCTGGCTACCGCGGTTCTGGCGGGATTTTGCATCGTTCGTGATCGCAAGGCTTTGGCGACCCGCGTGCGGTTGTACTCGTTCGGCACCTACTGGATCCTTGGCGTCGCTACCCTGGCTTATTATCTGGATGACCACGCCACATATCAGCTCGACGACTCCATCGTCAATATGCGAGGATTCTACGGTGTGCTGCACGTTTACGAGGTAGACGTCGGCACCAAATACCACGCACGTAAGCTGTTCCATGGGCGGATCAGCCACGGCGGGCAGTGGCAGTCACAACGAGACCGAAATCGACCCACGACCTACTATGGCACAAACTCCGGTACGGGCGTCGCGATCAACTACCATCCCGCACGCCAAACACCCGAGGGACAAC
>JAPUJX010000635.1 GCA_027295975.1 Gammaproteobacteria bacterium | reverse complement strand
AGGATAGGACACGGGCTCGATGGTGTGAACTGCCGCCCACCATCGGGATGGATGCGGTGGCGTCGCAACTGGCGAAGGCACTCACCCATGGGAACGGAATACTTCTATCACCCGCTGACTATTGGAGGGTTCATGTCGTGGTGACGAGCTAAAGCTGAATGCACCGTTTGTTCGGTGCACTCGGTCAGCGCACTCTCTCGAACAGATCCACCAACTCGACGATCTTCTCGCGCTGCTCTTCGAGCGAACCTTGCTCGAGCGCCTCATCGACACACTCCCTGGCGTGCGCGCGTAACAACTCGGTTTCAACCTTGGTGAGCGCAGCCTTGGTGGCCTGGATCTGATGCAGGATGTCGATGCAATAGCGGTCGGTTTCC
Organism: Gammaproteobacteria bacterium; assembly: GCA_027295975.1. GTDB lineage: Bacteria > Pseudomonadota > Gammaproteobacteria > Pseudomonadales > Azotimanducaceae > SMWK01. The sequence goes on along the minus strand of JAPUJX010000635.1, from coordinate 5,546 downwards.
AGCATGCGACTCAGTCCTTTGACCTGACCCTCGATGCGGTTGAGGCGCCGCACGATGGCCTGCCGCGGAGTGATGCTGGTTACGCTCATGTCTGTCCTTCTGTTGACCTATACCCTATAGGGGTATATGGTATCACCCATGTTGATGGTTCGCAAAACTTCCGTTCAATTCATGTTTGCGCTATTTGTGCTCAACACGGCGAACTGCCGGTGTGCATCGGTATCTCATACGGACCGACCCACCGATCACGCGCAAAAACCGCCTGCTGTCCCGAGCCCCTGAGTCACCGGTGGGCGGCCAACTCTTGCGCCGCTTGGCCGTACCTGGCTTTTGAGGAGCTTAACAACCATGAATCGACCATCCGACATCACCAGACGCCGCCTGCTCAGGAGTGCAACAGTGGGTACTGTCGGCGCGGCGCTCAACACCCTCCTGCCAGTTCCGTTGTGGGCCGCCAGCAATCGACCGGGAATTTCCTCCTTGACCCATCCGGGGGAGTATGACCTGGAAATCGGGCCAACGCTGGTGACGGTGGATGGTGAACCTGCACGGGCAACGGGTATCAACGGTACGGTGCCAGGACCGCTGTTGCGGTTCAAGGAGGGTGAACCCATCACTCTCAATGTGCGTAACGCGTTGGATGAAGACAGCTCGATTCACTGGCACGGCCTGCTGTTGCCCACGAACATGGACGGCGTGCCGGGGTTGAGTTATGCCGGGATCAAACCGGGCGAAACCTACCGCTATCACTACCACGTCAAGCAGAGCGGTACGTACTGGTATCACAGTCACTCGGGTCTGCAGGAACAGGTGGGCGTGTACGGACCGATAGTGATCGATCCTGCAGATGCCGATCCGGTAACCTGCGATGCCGAGTTTGTGGTGTTGTTATCCGATTGGACGTTCGAGGATCCCGATCGGCTCTTCGCCAATCTGAAGCGCATGGACGGATATTACAACTACCAGAAGCGCACGGTGTTCGATTTCTTCGAAGATGTAGAGGCACGCGGCTGGAAGGCGACGATGGCAGACCGGCGGATGTGGGGTCGGATGCGAATGGCGCCCTCGGACATTGCCGACGTGACCGGTGCGACCTATACCTATCTCATGAATGGGCTCGGTCCCGATTCCAACTGGACAGGGCTTTTTGAACCTGGGGAGCGGGTGCGTTTGCGGTTTATCAATGGCTCGGCCATGTCTTTTTTCAACGTGCGAATTCCCGGGCTCGAAATGACGGTGGTGCAAGCCGATGGCCAGAACATATCGCCGGTGGTCATCGAAGAATTTCAGATTGGTACCGCGGAAACCTATGACGTAGTGGTAACGCCATCGGCTGACCGGGCTTATACCATCTTTGCCGAAGCCATGGACCGCAGCGGATTTGCCCGGGGCACCCTGAGCCCACGCGCCGGCATGGCTGCCGCGGTGCCGGAGATGCGGGAACGACCGTTGAGCACCATGAAAGACATGGGGATGGATCACGGGTCAATGACCCGGATGGACCATGGCGATATGCACCATGGTGGACGTTCGATGAGTGTCACCCACGATCATCGGCGCGGCCCCGGAGTGGCCAACTTGAACGATATGCCCGGGGCTCGTCTCGGTGAGCCCGGCGCCGGGTTGGGCGGTGTCGGGCATCGGGTATTGACCTACTCCGACCTGAAGGCGCTTGTCCCCAACCCCGATGCAAGAGAACCCGCGCGAACGATGGAGTTGCACCTCACCGGCAGCATGGAACGTTACATGTGGTCGTTTGACGGCCTGAAGTTCACCGAGGTCGAAGGACCGATTCAATTTGAACACGGGGAGCGGCTGCGGATGGTGTTGGTCAACGACACCATGATGGCACATCCCATTCATCTGCATGGGATGTTCGTCGAACTCGTCAACGGCAATGGATCATACAATCCGCGCAAGCACACCGTCGTGGTGAAACCCGGTGAAAGGCTCGCCGTGGATGTCACCGCCGATGCCCCAGGGCTTTGGGCTTTTCACTGCCACCTTCTGTACCACATGAAAGCAGGGATGATGCGCGCTGTCTCTGTCGGCACGCGGGAAGCATGACCAATGTGGTGGATTTATCCGATGTCGACGATTCTTCTGCTGTTGGTAAATGTCGGCTCGGCGTTTGCCGATGACGACGACATTTACTCCTTAGTCCTGAGTGATCGGCTCGAATACCAATCCCATGGTGACACCTGGGTGTGGGATGCCGAGGCTTGGGTAGGGGGCGACTACCACAAGGTCTGGTTGAAAACGGAAGGTGAAAACAGCAACGGACAGACCGAAGAAGCGGAGTTGCAGTTGTTATACAGCCGGGCGGTATCGCCTTTCTTCGATCTCCAGCTGGGCGTTCGCCACGACTTCGAACCCCAACCGTCACGCACCTTCGCGGTGGTTGGCCTGCAGGGCCTGGCACCCCAGTGGATCGAGCTCGACGTTGCCGCGTTCATCAGCGAGGACGGTGATTTCTCGGCGCGTCTCGAGCTCGAGTACGATCTTTTACTCACCCAGCGGTTGACGTTGCAACCGCGCATCGAGATTGGCCTCGCGGCCCAGGAGGTTGCCGAACACCTGGTAGGTAAGGGGTTGACGAACACCGAATTGGGTCTGCGCCTGCGTTACGAGGTGCGACGCAAACTTGCGCCCTATCTCGGCGTGACCTGGCGCAAATCATACGGCGGCACCAGAAATTTCATCGAAGCGGAAGGTGGGAGGGACGAAACGTTTTCGTTCGTTACCGGCATCCGTTTCTGGTTTTAAGGAAAAACAAATGAACACACGTACAAACGACATGCATCTTCACGGTCCTACGCTGATGACTTCGGCGCAAGCAACCGTGCACTGCCTCACCGGCTGCGTAATCGGGGAAGTTGCGGGGTTGCTCATAGGGGTGTCCCTCGGGTTGAACGTATGGTTGACGATGGGGTTGGCGACGGTGCTCGCCTACCTGTCCGGGTTTTCCCTTGGCGTCGTGCCGCTCATGAGAAGAGAAAGTCTGAGCTTTCTCGAGGGGCTGCGTATCATCTGGGTAGGGGAAGTGGTGTCCATCGGCGTCATGGAAATCGTGATGAACGCGGCCGACTATGCCGTAGGAGGTATGCAAGCGCAAAGTATCTTCACGGCAGTATTCTGGCTCGGCATCGCAGTAGCAATTCCCGCGGGGTTCCTCGCCGCGTGGCCGGTGAACTTCTGGTTGATCAAGCGCAATCTGAAATCTTGTCACTAGCCAGTTCCGTGGGAGTGTTGCAGCACTTGCAGTGTAATGGCAGCATGTACTCGACGGCTTGCGAGGCCTCGCTTCCGAGTGGGGATGAGGCTGGAATGGAGAAAAGAAGATGAACGAGTCCGAGTTTTTTATTGGTCAGATCGTCGAACATCGGAAGTTTGGCTATCGTGGCGTGATATTCGGCGTGGACCCCGAGTTTTGCTTGTCGGACGAATGGTATGAGGAGGTGGCCCGCAGTCGACCGCCTAAAGATCAGCCGTGGTATCACGTGCTGGTCGATCAACAACTGCATTCGACCTACGTCGCACAGCGCCATCTCGCAGTGAGTGAGGACCTCACGCAAATCGAGCATCCCTATCTCGGCGAGTATTTCAGTCGCTTCGACGGTGGCCGCTATTTGCCGAAGCAGACCGTACACTGAAATTCGGGAGAACGAGATGGCTGCAGGCGATTGGCAGATATTTCAGCTCGACGAGTTGAATCGGAAATTCTCCGACAAACAAGTGGAGTACCAGGAGTTCCTGAAAGTACCGAACCTCAGCTGTGGCCTGTACCGATTGAAAGCAGGCTCCAAGGACATGCAAGGTCCCCACGAAGACGATGAGGTGTATTACGTGCTGGAGGGTAGAGCCCGACTGCGCACCGACGGTCAGGAACATGACATCGGGCCGGGATCGGTGTTGTACATCCGTGCCACGTCGATACATTCGTTTTTCGAGATCGATCAAGACATGACGTTGCTCGTTTTTTTTGCGAGCGCATCGCCATGAGCCGGATTCCCGGCTTTTGTTATCTACAGGTTGTTCAGAAACCCACGGATCGGCAACCAGTAATCCGCACCTGCGCCGATCGAGTTGTGGGTCGCGCCTTCCATTAGCACCCACCGGGTTCTGCCGCCCCAGGAATCTGCAAGGTTTCGCGCGTGAGATATTGGAATCACCTCGTCGTGTTCAGCCACCAGGAATAGCGCCGGAATGCCGAGGTTTGGCGCCAGGTTGAGGGAATCGAACGGATGTTTGATCAAGCGCGAAACCGGTAGCCAGGGAAAACGACGGCGTGCGACATTGCGGATGCTGTCATAGGGAGTCACCAACACCAGCGCGTCAATTCGCCTCTGTGCGGCCAGGTAAACGGCCACCCCCGATCCGAGGCTGCGTCCGAATGCGGCGATTGTGCCGTTGTGTACCGTTGAGTCCGTCAGCGAGTCGTAGACAGAAAGCGCGTCGGCGAAAAGCGCAGCCTCCGATGGCACACCTTCGCTCGCACCATAACCACGATAGTTCATCAGGACAAAATTGGCGTTGGCGTTATCGCTGATGTCGAGGGCGGTGACGCTCACATCCTCGGCGTTGCCGCCGAAGTAGAAAACCAGCGGTGTATTTTCGGGGTCCCGCGCGGGAATGACCCATCCGGAAAGGGAGGTATCCGGTGTCTGTATGGAACGCTGCCAATGTTGTAACCGGGAGACGGCCGAGGTATTGGAAGGGTGGGGGAAAAAAAGCAATTTGTCCTGTAAAAGGAAAACCAGCGTGCAGATACCGGCATAACCGACTATGACCCATGCGAGGAAGGTGACCATGGCTTTCACCGGCGCTTAGAGATCCTCCGGCAGCGTGATGCCGAGTTCCAAGCGCTGGGTTCGCCAGATCTCAATCAGATTTGCCAGGCGCTCCGGGTGAACGGCTGCGAGATCGGTGGTCTCGCCGGGGTCCGTTTCCAGATCGTAGAGGGCAAAATTCTCCTCCTGAAAGGGAAGCTCGATACTCGTGAGTTTCCAGCGTCCCTGCCGAACAAAAGCGTACCCCCTGTGGAAGAGTACGGTGGCGTACAAGTCATCGTGAACCGAAGTCGCGCTGCCGTTCAGAAGTGTCGTTATGCTGGAGCCCAACATGGGCATCACCGAACCGTCGGATGGGTAGTGGGCATCGGCGAGTTCGATAAACGTGGGCGCAAGATCCATAACGGTAACGTAGGCGGAAGTCTTCGCGGTGGCGCTCACGCCACGACCTGAAATGATCATCGGGGCGGTCATTCCACCTTCGGTGGGATAACTCTTGTAGCGGTTGAACGGCGCAGCCCCGGCTTTCGCCCACTGCGGCCCATAGGAGACGAAGGAATCCGGTTTGCCCATGTTGTCGTAACTGTTGTCGTAGTGGGCCTGGGTGTATTCCACGAAAGGACCTTGATGATAAAAATCTTCGGCGGCTGCACCGTTATCGGACATGAATACGATCAGGGTATTGTCGCGGAGGTTGCGCTTGTCGAGATGGTTGAGTAAGCGGCCAACGTGAACGTCTAGGTTGTCGACCATGGC
>JAPUJX010000634.1 GCA_027295975.1 Gammaproteobacteria bacterium | reverse complement strand
TCTACCTTTGCCGTCCGGGCCGTACTCGGCGAATCCCGGTTGGAGCCAAATACCCATGCGTCGCGCTAATCGCTGCGCCCAAGGCAACGTCAGATCATCCACGATCTTGTTCAGAGCGAAGCTGAAGCCGGTGTCACCCAGTTCCGGGAGAAGGACATACGTGTCCTTCTGGATGTCAGCTGCCGCGAGCATGTCCTCAATGATGCGGTGATTCGCCTGCTTGTCTTCCCAGGCGATGTCGAATTGCACCGCGGCAACGCGCATGGATCAAGTGTATCGTTATGAACGATGCGACGTTGGCGTGTTCCGCTGCTGGTTCTGATCGTTCTTCCCATCTACGGTTGGCTGTTGATGGTGGCCGGGCTAGTTGGGTACTGGCTGCTCCTATCCTCTGATGAGGATTTCTCGCTAAGCGACTTCGAATGGGGTAAGGCCATCAACCCATTGGCGTGGATCGAAAACGGTCCTTTCACCGACTGGGGAGTGGTCTTGATGCTCGCGTTGCCAGTATTCCTCGTGATCGCAACGCAGATTATCTTCCTGTTGCCTGTTTTCTCCAACCGCCTCGGAGTCGCGAGTAAAGGGCGCTCCCTGAAACGGACTATCTGCGCAGCAGCGTTGGTCGGCGGGTTCCTCTTTACAGCGTTAATTCTAAGCCTCCTAGAACTATTGAAGGTCTGGGAGCCGGCTGGCGAATGGATTGCGGATCGGAGTGAGATTCTTGGCGGGGATGTGGCGGCCGTCTTGGCCGTCTTCTGGGCGAGCATTGGTATCGGCTGGCTACTGTGGCTGCCAATCCTGTTCATCTTCGCCCGTCGGGCCGGGCCTCGCCGGTTTCACGAACGATTGGTCGTCGTTTTGCTCGCAGGGACGGTTCTGGAGACCTTGGTAATTGTGCCGATCGACGTGATGGTTCGGCGTCGAACCGATTGCTATTGCGGAACCGGAACGTTCCTTGCCTTGTGCATATCCATCTGGGCGTGGCTATGGTTGGCAGGACCGGGGATCATCTTGGCGATCACGGCCAAACGACGGCGGCTGCGGGCTGAAACTCACTGCCTGAACTGTGGCTATGGCAAAGGCCCATCGCCCGGGGCGGTGTGCCCGGAATGCGGCTACGCATGGCTGGACGGGGCTCCCATGGCCAAATAGCCCCACCCGGAAGGGGCGGTTCGATTCGGTGCAGTAGTTTCGCTTGCGTGGGGGTCAAACCGCGGACTCGGGCCCGTGGCTACTGCGTTAGACCTTCTTCTCAAGGGCGACGGAGGGGACTCGAACCCCCGACCCCCTGGACCACAACCAGGTGCTCTAACCAACTGAGCTACCGTCGCCATCGCCAGCTGTCGATCGTCGAACAGTCTCGCTGGCGCAAGCGTATGACCGCCATCCAACCCCGTCAACGCATATTGAAGGAGCGCGAGGCTAGTCGATAGGCGTCTGTGCGTGCCTCTGGTAGACTTACGCGATTCACCTGTGGCTGGAGCACGGCGCATCTTCCCGCAGGTCGCCCGTCTGAGGACACGTTTATGTCCGCTCGGGCCTCAACGAAGGCGAGAAATATCATGGCGACCGCAGCAGCGACATCGGTCATCGAGTTCGGAAACGCAACAATCCATAGCAACCTTCCGACCGCCCGGCTGATTGAACTCGCTATTCTCCGCGGAGAAGGCGATCTGGCGGCCAACGGCGCGCTCAACGTCGATACCGGCCAGCGCACCGGTCGTAGCCCCAAGGACAAGTTCCTTGAAGATACGCCCGGTATCCATGCCAATATCGATTGGGGGAAAACCAATTTGTCGGTCACGCCGGATGTATTCAGCCGGATCGAGCAGATGGCGATCGAACACTTGTCACAGCAAGAAGAGCTGTTTCGATTCGATGGCTTCGCCGGAGCGGACCCGACCTACCGGCTTCGTGTTTCGGTGGTCGCCGAGAAAGCATGGCATTGCCTGTTTGCCAAGACGCTGTTCATCAATGCTCAGGCGAGCGAGCTCGACGGGTTCGAGGAGGATTGGACGATCATCAACGCCTGTGGAATGCGGCTGGACAACTTCCAAGAGTTGGGGCTGAACTCGCCGTGCGCGATACTTCAATCGCTTCAGCAGCGCAAGGTGGTCATTGTGGGGACGCATTATGCAGGTGAAATCAAGAAGTCCATTTTCTACGCGATGAACTATGACCTGCCGGAGATGGGCGTCTTCCCGATGCACTGCTCGGCGAATGTCGATGCGAACGATCCATCGAACGTTGCGTTGTTCTTCGGATTATCAGGGACTGGTAAGACGACGCTTTCGGTCGATGCCAATCGCCCGTTGATCGGTGACGACGAGCACGGTTGGTCGGATATGGGCGTATTCAACATCGAAGGCGGCTGTTACGCCAAGTGCATCAAGCTTTCCAGAGAGGGCGAGCCGCAGATCTGGGATGCGATTCGTTTCGGATCGGTGCTGGAGAACGTGATTCTCGATCCGGTGACGCGTGTACCGGATTATGATGACGGCTCGAAAACGGAGAATACGCGCGTCACGTACCCCGTGTCGTACATTCCGGGGGCGGTGATTCCATCGGTCGGTGCGCATCCCAAGAACGTGGTGTTCCTGGCAGCGGATGCGTTCGGCGTGCTGCCGCCGGTGAGCAAGCTCTCACGTGAGCAGGCGATGTACTACTTTATCAACGGTTACACCAGTAAACTTGCCGGGACCGAAGCGGGTGTTACTGAGCCGCAGCCGACCTTCAGTCCGTGCGTCGGCGGGCCGTTCCTGCCGCGCCCACCGATGGTTTATGCGGAATGGTTGGCTCGGCGCATTGAAGAACATGACACGGACGTGTGGCTGCTGAACACCGGATGGACCGGTGGACCGTATGGCGTCGGTGAACGGTTCAAGCTCAGTTACACGCGTGCGTTCGTCACGGCGATCCTTGACGGTTCGCTTCGGCCCGCAGCGCAGGAGACCGATCCGGTGTTCGGACTACGTGTCCCAACGAAAGTAAACGGCGTTCCCAGTGATGTGCTGAGCCCTCGCAATACCTGGGCCGACAAGAATGCGTACGATGTGAAGGCCAGCAAACTTGCGGGATTGTTCAGAGAGAACGATGCGCGATACGATATTTCCCCGGAGGTTCGCGCCGCCGGGCCGAAGGGGTGAGGGGTTTAGCCGCAGGGCTTGCCCCTGCGGGGAGCGGATCGAGGGCGGCTGGGTTCAGATGTAATGAAGCGCGGCGGTCGGAACCTCTTGGTGGGCCGACCGCCGTGTTTTTTCGCGGGCCGAGCGTTTGAACGAAACCCGCTACGATGATGTGAGACGTGATCCTTGAAGCAGGGATTCAGAGGTGGAACATCGAATCGAATTTGATTTGACGGAAGAGGATCACGTAGCGTTCGTGCAACATGTCAGGACGCGGTTTCGGCGTAGTAGACTAGGCAGACTAGAAAAAATAATTTGGTTTTCGCTTGCGGGCATGGTCATCATTGCGGTCTGCGTGGTTTCGTACCCCAGCGCTGTGTCAAAGGGGGACGTCATCCTTCCGAGCCTTATGCTATTGGATATAGCTAGTGGTGTTGTTTGGGACATCTGGTACCGCCGAACGTTCGCGCGGCGATTCGTGAGGAAGGCGCTGCGAACACCCACTGGCAAGCACC
>JAPUJX010000633.1 GCA_027295975.1 Gammaproteobacteria bacterium | reverse complement strand
GAGCATCGCGGGGGGTTATACCGCGTACTTGTTGTCAACTAAAACCGACGTGCTGTACAGCCTGGAGAAAATGCTGCGCTGGCTGTTCCTCCCGGCCAGCGTTTTCTGGTGGTCCGCAGGCGGCGTCCATGAATTGCAGCGGTTCGTACCGAGCGGTTATACGGAGTTCGAGGGGAACAACGTCAACGAAAACCTGCTCGTCCTGTACTTTGCCGTATCCGCCGCGGTCGTCACGTTTTTAGCAAAACGTTTTGACTGGCGAGAAGGTTTACTGCCCGGCTTCCTGCTCCTACCCGTGTTGATTCTCATCATGGCGGACCTGGGTTCAAACTGGGAATCCAGCGCCGCGCTGGTCGACTATGGCTGGCTGGCCTGGCCAATCGCCATCGGCGCCTTCGCCTGGCACCTGAAACAGATCGAGGGGTTTGCGCGGTTCGCCGCTGCCTGGCACGCGGGTGGCTGGTGGTTTCTCACCTTCTTTCTCACCTGGAACGTAACATCGATCGCCAACGGAGTTCTCCCGGGTTCCGCCTGGACACTCGTACTCTGGGGTGCCGTGCCTCTCGGGGCGGCGGCACTACTTCTGCTGCGCGCCAGGCAGGTTGATCGTTGGCCTTTCAACCAGACCCCTGAAAGCTACTTCGGCTGGGGGTGGGCGGTAATGTTGGGATATCTGAGTGCCTGGTTACTTGTCACGGGTTTACTCCCCGCCGATCCGGACCCGCTACCGTATGTGGTTCTGCTCAACCCCTTTGAGTTGGTTCAGTTGGCTATCCTGGTGATTGCCGCGGTATGGGTTCGCGGGTTTGTCGGCACGAATCTCGTGAGATTCGAATTCGCGGCGAAAATCGGTCTGGCGGGGCTCGGTTTCATCTGGTTGAACCTGACCGCGGCCCGAGCGGTTCATTTCTATGGAGGCCGTGACTATCCCATCGATCGAATTATCGAAAGTGATGCCTTCCAGACAACCGCATCCATATTGTGGACGTTGACGGCTTTGTTATTGATGGGTTTCGGGAGACGACGGGCGCAACGTTCGATATGGATCGCCGGCGCCGCGCTGCTGGGCCTTGTGGTCCTGAAACTTTTCACGCTGGACCTTGGGAATCTCGAAACCGTTGCGCGCATCGTGTCTTTTATCACGGTGGGGGTACTCATGCTCATCATCGGCTATTTCTCACCGATCCCACCGAGCCGGCCCAGAGAGGACGGCGCATGATCCAGTTCGTCGTGCTGATCGCGTTGAGCACTAGCCTCTGTGCTTTTGCCGCACCGGTCGACTTTGCCCGCGGTCGGGTTGTTGAACCCATGGAGACCACCGCCATACAACGCCTAACCATTCCTCAGGATGTGTACGAGTGGGTGGTACGCGCGGATCTCGGAGATCTCCGGGTATACAACGGCGAACTGCTGGAGGTGCCCTACGCTATCCGCCGACCGGCCAGCATCGAAGACCATACGCCCTGGGTTGTTTTGCCCGTTTTCCCTCTACCTTCTCCCCGGAACAAAAGCGAAGACACGGCCCAGGTCAACATCGAGTTGGCCGACTCAGGCGCGGTGATCGCCGTACACGGCGCCTCGGTCAACAACCTGCAGGGCGGGGACTTTCTCATCGATGCCAGCGCGATTGACATCGGCATTACCGAACTCGACATCGACTGGTCTCAAGAAGGCGGATTCATGGGTAAATTCCAGATAGAAGCCAGCGACGATCTCGATGACTGGCACGCGACGGTCACGTCCGCAACCCTGGCAACACTGGAGACTGGAGGTCGCAAGATCATTGTCGACAAAATTACCCTGCCCGGAGTTCATACGCGTTACCTCAAGATCAGTCAGTTGGATGGCGCAACGCCAATTACCATCGATCGAGTGAGCGCCAGAGCACTCCGACGGCAACTGCCACAACGGCACTGGAAAACCCTGGCAGGTGCCGCCCGCGAGCAAGGCTACGAGTACGATACGGGAGGGCAGTTCCCTCTGGATCGCATTATTCTGGAGTTAGAGCAGCCAACCTTCCTGATTACCGCAAAGTTGTTTTCGAAAGCCGCGAGTGGGGATCGGTGGCGCAATCGGGGCGAGCGAACTTTCTACCGGGTTGAGGTTGACGGTGCTTTTGTTTCGTCGGACCCGGTGGCTTATCCGACTCGCGACCAATATTGGCGCGCGGAAATACCCCACGACGAACAGCCACCTCCCACCTTGAAGGTTGGTTGGTTGCCCGATGAACTCGTTTTTATCAAACAAGGCGACGCACCCTACCTGATGGTTTACGGGCAGGCCGATATCACCGGACGCCCGTGGCCGATGTCCGAGCTGTTGAACCGTCTCGGCAACGACGTTGAGATCCAGAATATTCCATTCGCCCGCCTCAGCGCAGCAAACCGGCTGGGCGGTCCCGCGCGCCTCCTATCGGCACCGGATCCGTTGGATTGGGAAACCATACTGCTCTGGGCCGTGTTGGTAGTTGGAGTCGCCGGTATCGTCCTGCTTGCATTTCGACTCGCGCGGCAATGAGTTGAGCGAGGTTCCAACTCTCCAACGGGCAGCTCATCCAGGATTTTGCCTGCCCTGGCGCGTATGACGGATTCGAGATTCACCAGGTTTCTGGGCGCGACGCTCGGTTGAACTACATTGCGTTGATCGTCGTGTTTCGGCGGATCCATCTGTATGAAGTTGTCTATTTCAAAATCTTCCGCCTGGTCGCCGATGACGATCGTCGGGGTGGAAGAGAAAACCTTGTGGTTCTGTTCCACCGTCATGATGTCGTTGAATCTGGTTACCGACCAATAGGGGCCAAACAGGCTCTCAGACGTGTAGTGAACCGGATCTTCTTCCCGGAGCCGCCGAAAATAGGGTCTCCAGGCATCCCGCTCATATAAACCGGGGTCGCTGACGTCGAACCGATCCAGGGGTGTATTGACAGGGTCTGAATCGGGAACCGTTTCGCTCATGTTCGAGCCCTCAAACAGGATACTCATCAGGGTAAATACCAGATCGGCGAAGTGTACGCGCGTTCCTGAATTACGGAAGGCCCTTCGCTCGGAGCGTCGAGGCCCAAAGCAATGGCATCCAACAAGGCGTGCCGGGGCGTGGGTATTTCGAGAACCCTGACGTAATAGAACGCCGCGGTGTCCACATCGAACTCCGGGTCCGTCCAGGCAATCTCGAGCTGTACCGAACCGATGTCGTTGGTGTACGTACCCGTCGCCCGGTCGACAGTATCACCTACCCTCTCGAGGTTTCCGTTAACATCCCGTTGACGTTGTCCAGACCAGACGACGTTGAACACCTTCTCACGTGGTTCGCCGGTGTTATCGAGCCAGCCCTTGACGACCTGAATGCGGTCGAGATTTGCCGACTTGGGGTCTTTCATGGCCATCACCAGAAACGTCGGTGCGGAAACCGCCTCAACGCGGGTGAGTTCGCCACCCATTGGCACCCCTTCTTTGCGTCCGACATAACCGGCTTCGCCGAAGTTGACGAGATCTCCTGTGGTGAATTCCCAGCCTCCCAACAAACGCACCCGGATACGCGGACCGGTGGTCGCATATACCTCGCGGCGTTTCAGGGCAGCCACGATTTCGGCACGGGTATTGGTTCGCGCCCAGATGGCGGCGAGTCCTGAGGCCGACATGCTCCAGCCGCTTGGACCGTCGGCGATGGCTTTGCTGCGTTTGTTGTCCGGTGTCGAATCGCGCCCCATCTTCCCCCAGAAATTGGGTTCCTCGGCGGACGACAACCCGGTGTGCGAATCCGTGGAGCCAATCAGACCAAAACGATAGGGATTGACGCCCAGCCTGGATTCGATTTTCAAACCCGTTTGCAACCCTGAACGCACGTAATCGGCCGAATCCACCCGGTAGGGCTCCGCAACCTGCTGCAGGTAATAGGGAAACACCTCGAAGTCGGCAAATTCATCAGCCGGCGACAGTTCGGGATGGGTTTCCGAATCGCCCTTGATCTGAGTGACTTCCACCACCGGCTCCCAACGCCCGCGCGCCTCGGCATACTCAATGTCGATAATTTCGCCCCGGAGCGTTCGGTCCGCGAACATGGTGCCTTTGGAAAGGTTCGAATTATGCGGGATGGCGACAAACTCCACCCCGGAAGCCGCGGACGTTGCGGCCAACCACGCCCAGAGGTCTTCGGGATAGGGGCTCTGCGTCGAAGCAAACGGCAGAAAACCCCTCGCTCGCACGGCGTCGGCGTCCGTCACCACCACCCGGTGGAGGTTGGCTCCTCCCGGTACCGCGCTCCACTCCCAACCGATCAGGGCGGTAAACTCGCCGGGCAGGTTATGACCATCCGCCGTTTCCGCGATTCTACGCCAGGCGTTTCTCAAAGATAGCTCAGCGCCGGGAATCGGCTCGCCGATACTTTCCCGCCAACTCGCGGCGGCGGTACGGGGATCTTCCGATAAGGGCAGCAGATCACGGAAGAAATCCGGCCCTTCTCCGTTATCGATCACCCCGCGAATCCGGCGTTCGTTGAACCAATAGAGGAGTCTTGCGATAAACCCGGGATCTTCGTCCTGGATCCCCTCATAGTAGATGTCGCGGATGCCGCCAAGAAATTCCGCATGATCGGAGACCACCAGAAAATCCAATGGCGTGTCTATCTGTACCCGGGTGCGGTTGTAGGGGTGAATGACCGGTTGTCCCTTCGCATAACGATAGGCCACGTCGGGATCGGCCGTCATATTGCCATTCAAAAAGGCGTCGAAAGAATACGAGGTGTGCAGGTGAGTATCACCCCACAGGAGTTGTTTCGGCTCTGCTGCCGACATGAGGGGCGTAGCCAACAGAACCAACCCGGAGGCGACGAGAATTCTGATCACGGGAAACATCCTCCGGCAAATCGTGAGTCTGGCAGTGCGGGAAGCCTAACACTTCAGTCTTTCGAAAAGAGCGATCGATCAAGTCATGGCGGGACTAACACCCGTTGCAACCCATCCGTACAGATGCGAGAGTTCCGCAAACACCGCTACGCTGGGAGAACATATGGGACTTCGCATATTGGCAATCGCGCTGGTAAGCGCGCTGGCACTATCGGGTTGCAGCAACGAGAAAGAACAGACCAGCGAAACTCAGCCGGTCACTACGCCTGAACCCGCCGATCTGGTACTCCGCGGCGGCAAGGTGGTCACGCTGGATCCCGCAATCGGCGAAGCCGAAGCGATTGCCGTTCGTGGCTACACCGTTGCCGCAGTGGGGACCAACGACGAGATCGGGGCGTACATAGGCCCCGAGACCACCGTCATCGAGCTAGATGGGCAACTCGCCATTCCCGGTTTTATCGAAGGGCATGGTCACTATCTGGGCCTGGGGCGTGCTCAACAAATTCTCGACCTGAACAACATCGCCAACTGGGACGAGGCGGTAGGCATGGTGGCCGTTGCAGTAGATTCCGCGGAGCCCGGCGAGTGGATATTCGGCCGCGGCTGGCATCAGGAGAAGTGGGACCGGGTGCCCGAAGACGCGGTGGACGGCGTACCGCGTAACGATACCCTCAACATCGTCGCGCCAGACAACCCGGTGTATCTCGGTCACGCAAGCGGACACGCATCGTTCGCCAACGACGCGGCTCTCGCAGCGGCCGGGATCGATGAAAAAACGCCAGACCCGGCCGGCGGCACCATTGTCCGTACGCCGGAAGGGAAAGCCACGGGACTGTTGCGAGAGACGGCGCAACGACTGGTGAGCGCCACTATAGCGGCCTACACCTCGCGTCAGACCGAAGAACAGCTGGATCAGGTACTCCGGGCCCGGGTGCACCTGGCCGGCCAGGAAGCACTGCGCCACGGGGTGACCTCGTTCCATGACGCGGGCTCCTCCTTCGAAACTATAGATTTTTTCAAAAAACTGGAGACCGAGGGAACCCTGCCCGTCCGTTTATATGTGATGGTGCGCGGCGAAAGCAACGAGGAGTTAGCCGAAAAGCTGGGGCAATACAAGATGGTTGCCGAAGGCAACGAATTTCTGACCGTGCGCTCAATCAAGCGCCAGATTGACGGTGCCCTCGGCGCTCACGGCGCGTGGTTGCTGGAACCCTACGAGGACATGCCCGACAGCCGGGGCCTGGTGCTCGAGTCCATCGAGGACATCGAGCGGACGGCAGAAATCGCCTTGGAGCACGGGTTCCAGGTAAACACCCATGCCATCGGCACTCGGGCCAACCGGGAGACGCTGGACATCTACGAACGAGTCTGGGCGGGCACCCGAACGGACGGCAAAACGTTACGCTGGCGGATCGAACATTCCCAGCACATTCATCCCGATGACGTACCACGTTTTGGTCAGCTGGGTGTGATTGCGGCAATGCAGGGCATCCACTGTACTTCCGACGGGCCGTGGATCCCAAGCCGCCTGGGAGCAGAGCGCACAAGAATCACGTCGTATCCCTGGCGCGATCTCATCAACTCAGGCGCGTTGATCGGCAACGGTACGGACGTGCCGGTAGAGCCCATCGACGCCATCGCCTCCTATTACGCCTCCGTTTCCCGCATGATGCGGACGGGAGAGCAATTTCATCCAGAGCAGGTGATGACTCGCATGGAGGCGCTGGAGAGTTACACCATCAACAATGCCGTGGCCGCCTTCGAGGAACACATCAAAGGATCGCTGACACCAGGCAAGTTTGCGGACATCGCAGTGCTCTCACAGGATATCCTCACCATTGCCGAGGAAGACATTCCCGCTACCAGGGTCACGTACACGATCGTGGGCGGCAAGGTGAAATACGCACGCTGACTTCCGGGAACAGAGTCTCAGAACATGGCTCTTATCGCCAGAAATAGAACCGACGGTACCAGCAAGCACCCGAGCCCGGTGTAGAAGGTTGCCGTCATGGCGCCATAGGGCACGAGCCTGGGATCGGTGGCGGCAAGACCTGCGGCGACACCGCTCGTGGTTCCCATCAACCCACCGTAAACCATGGCCGATTGAGGATTATCGAGCCCTATGAAACGAGCTACGGCCGGGGTACCCGTCATCACCAGGATCGATTTCACAAGCCCGGCGGCAACGCTGAGCGCTATCACATCGGAATCCGCCCCGAGGGCGGCACCCGTGACCGGGCCGACAATATAGGTGACGGCCCCTGCGGCGATGGTGGTAATCGCCACCGGATCGTCGTACCCGAAGGCAACCGCGATGACCACACCTACCACGAAGGAGACGAAAATCCCGGCAAACACCGAGACGACACCCGCAAGACCCGCCCGTCTTAGCTCTCGGATGTCCGCGCCAAAAGCAGTTGCGACGATGGCAAAATCCCGGAACATCGCACCACCCATGATGCCGATTCCCGCCAACACCTCGATATCGGCGATACCCCGGCTACCCCCTTCGAGAACGCCGCCTATCCAGGCGAGCACCAGACCCAGGGAGATGGCGATGGCCGAACCATGAATACGTCCGCCGGTAAATGTGTCGGAGAGCCAGTAGGAGAACCAGATGGTGATACCAACCAGGGCAAAAGCGAAAACGAGTTGGTTCGAAACGAGGACTCGCAATAGCTCTTCCATCAGTCAGCGCCTTCGGGAGTCTTCAGGGGTTCAGCCGGCCGTTTACTCAACCGGCTGATCACGGGTACCAGAGCGAAGCTCGCCACCACCGCGGCGACCCCGGCCGCAATTGCCAGCAGGCCGCCGTCCAGCGCCGCAACGACGTTCTGACGGGCTGCCATCGCAACGACTATAGGTATATACATCCCACTCCAGAAGCTGATGCCCGTGCCGGGTGCACCTTCGGCAAGGGGGCGGAACCAGGGCAGGTTGCAGACCAGAATCAATAACAACATGGCGATACCGACGCCGCCGACATTGGCTTCGACACCGATCAGGGTTCCCAGAAGCTCGCCTAGAAAAAGACCGATGACCAGACAGGCAGAAAGCAGCGCCACCCCGTATACGATCATGTTTACTCCTTTGTCAGTGTCAGTTGTTCGATGTAAAACAAACGTCAGAGTAGGACTCAATTTCGTTTGCGCAGCGAGTCCACAAGAAATTCGATGAGCAATCTGACCCGGGTCGGCAGGTGTAGCCGGTTGGGAAACAGAATCCACGTCGCCGCATCATCCACTTCGTAGTCTTCCAGAACCGTCACGAGTTCACCTCTTTCGATCTCCAGCGCAACGTAATAATCCGTAATCCTGACCAACCCGATACCGGCTCGGGCAGCGGTGACCAACGCGCTGCCGTTGTCGCTCGACCAGGATCCATGGACGCGCACCTCGCGAATCTGATCGTTCATGGAAAACCGCCAGGCCATGTTGCCGAGCCGCAAGCAATTGTGCCGAGCCAGCATATCCGGGGTGGCAGGACGACCCTGCCGCGCCAGGTAATCGGGAGCGCCGCAAACCAGAATACGCCGAGATTGCACCTTACGTGCGATGAGGGTCGAATCTTCCAGGCTGCTCATCCGCACGGCGAGATCGTAACCGTCCGCGATGAGGTCGACGGTCGCCATTTGCGTGTCGAGATGAATCTCCACTTCCGGATACATCAGCGTAAACTCGACCAGGACCGGTGTTACGTATCGTTCCGCATAAACGCCCGGTGCCGTGAGCCTGATCTTGCCCTTCGGCCGGGCCTGCAGGTCACTGAGCTCAACCTCCGCCGCATCGAGATCGTCCATGGCCTGGCGGCACCGCTGGTAATAGTGCCTGCCAATATCGGTGAGCAGTACCCGCCGCGTGGTCCGAGTCAGAAGCCGGGCGCCGAGGCGTGCTTCCAGCCTGGTGAGGGATCGGCTGACATAAGATTTTGATACGCCAAGCTCCTCGGCCGCTCGGGTGAAGGTGCCTCGTTCCACCACGGCGAGGAACTCGGTGACCCCATCCGTGGTCGCCATTGTTCTCTCAATGCAACAGTGAGTTTCTATTTACCCTGTTAATCTTTTCATTGCAACAATCTAGGATTGTATATGGTTGACCTTGAAGCCGCTGTTTCACCAAGCCGGAGCAAATGATGAACCCAGGATGGAACCATGACGAATCGCCGTTTCACACCGGAGAGCAAGCCCTTCAAGAGCGCGCGGGGGTACGCGGACAAATGGAAAACTTCGGCCGCAAGGTGGTTCGCGACTATCTGCCCGAGCAGCACCGTAAGTTTTTCGAAGCGCTTCCTTACGTATTCGTCGGTAGCGTGGACGATGCAGGTCGACCCTGGGCATCCATCCTCACCGGTAGCGTGGGATTCATCGAAAGCCCGGCTGCCAACCGCTTGACTCTTTCCGCTACGCCGTTACCCGGCGACCCTCTAGCCGCGAACATCCGAGTCGGCGCGGCACTTGGCCTGTTGGGTCTCGAATTCTCCAGGCGACGGCGCAATCGGGTCAATGGCCGGGTGACGGCCGTCAGCGACGGCGCTTTCGAACTAACCGTCGACCAGGCTTTTGGCAACTGCCCAAAGTATATCCAGGCCCGCTCGGTCGAGCCTGCCACCCGGAACACTTCCACTGCGACAACCCTTCTCACGAAGCCGGACACGGGAACGGAACTGGATGATGCGCTCACGGAATTCGTCAGCAACGCCGACACTTTTTTCATCGCCACCGTCAATCACGACAACACCCGAATCGGCGGCGCGGACGTTTCCCATCGAGGCGGCTCACCAGGATTCGTGCGTGTTGACCGCGCC
>JAPUJX010000632.1 GCA_027295975.1 Gammaproteobacteria bacterium | reverse complement strand
TTCTTGAACTCCTCCATTGTCTGCGCCTTGTCCCCACTCGGCATGCGTCCGTGCAGCAGACCAACGCGTATTTTTGGTAGAGATTTTCTCAAGTGTCGAGCCGTCGTCTCGGCAGCCGCCGCCTCGAGCTGTTCGGAAGTTTCTATCAATGGACAAACCCAATATGCTTGCTGTCCCGCTGCGAGTACTTCGCCCACGCGACCGACGACCTCCTCTCTGCGGTTTTCACCTACCGTGCGAGTTTTTATCGGTTGCCGCCCCTCCGGCAACTCGTCTATGAGGGATACATCCATGTCCGCATATAACGCCATGGTCAACGTGCGCGGTATGGGCGTTGCGGTCATGACAAGCTGGTGAGTTGCGCGACCTTTATTCTTCAGCTCCATGCGTTGGTGAACGCCGAATCGATGCTGTTCATCGACGATAACCAGTGCCAGGTTTTTGAAAACCACCGAATGCTGGAACAACGCGTGCGTCCCGACGGCCACCAGAGCGGTGCCCTCTGCAATGTTTGTCTCGCAACGCCTGCGCACTTTCGCCGTTTGCCGCCCTGTGAGCAGTACGACGTTTATGCCGAGGGGTTCGAGCCAGTTGGAGAAAGTGAGATAGTGTTGTTCGGCAAGAATTTCCGTAGGCGCCATCAGGGCCGTTTGTTTGCCGTGTTCGGCAGCTCGGATGGCGGCAAACGCGGCTACTACGGTCTTGCCGGAACCGACATCACCTTGAAGAAGACGTAACATCGGCCGCTCGAGTGCTAGATCTTCCAGCACCTCCGTCGTCACCCGCCGTTGTGCGCCAGTGAGTTTGAAACCAAGAGACGCAAGCAGAACGCGCCCGAGTTGCTGGGCTTGGGGAAGAGGCTCCGTGCGCTGGTGCGCGCGGTCCGATTGACGGTGCCGCATTATCAGGTAGTAGGCGATGAGTTCGTCCAGAGCAATCTTCTCTCGGGCAGCCTCGATTTCCTCGACGGACGAATGTGCTGGTGGCGCATGTAAAAACAGGAGAGTTCGATATGGGGTGCCCGCGTTTTCAGGCCACTTCATGGCCTGAAGCTGAAGGGTAAGGTTACGAATACGTGCCTGCCCCAAACCTTTGGTGGTGTGATAAACGGGCGTGAGTTCCCGTTGCCCCTCTTGCGGTGGAGAGTTGTAGACGCGGTACTCAGGGTGCGTCATTTCCAGCCCGCTTGCGCCAAAACGAACTTCACCGAAGGCCCGCACATACATACCAGAGCGTAGGCTTGCTTGTTGCTGTTTGGAAAAATGGAAAAATCGAAGTGCAAGCGGTCCGGAATCATCTTCGATCGTGACAACCCAGCTGCGACGTCGGCCGTAGGCTATTTTGGAGTTTATGACTTGACCCAGGACCAGGCATTCCTGTTGCGCCCTGACTGCGCGCAGCGGCACCAACCGAGTGCGATCCTGATAACGCATCGGCAGATGCAGGAGAAGATCGGTGGTGCGGAAAATACCCAGTCGGTTGAGCTTGCCTCGTAAACTGGGACCAACCCCCTTGAGAGTCTCAATGGGCTGGTTGGGGTCGGTGATCACCTGGTCAATCGAAGACCAATATGGCTTCGACCTCTACCTGGGCGAGTTTCGGTAGTTCGGCAACGCCCACGGCCGCTCGGGCCGGATATGGGGCGGCAAAAAATTCTTCCATCACCGCGTTGACGGTTTGGAAATTACCCAGGTCGGTGAGGTACACCGTTAGCTTGACGAGATTTGCGAGGGTGCCACCCGCCGCCGTTGCGACCGCGGCGAGATTTTTAAACACCTGCCTTGCCTGCTCGTCGAAGCCCCCTTCTACGAGAACCATGGTTGCCGGGACTAACGGGATTTGTCCGGACAGGTAGACGGTGTTCCCGACCTGCACCGCCTGAGAGTAAGTGCCGATTGCCGCCGGTGCCTTTGTGGTCGTGATGGTCGTTTTGGCCATGTTGTGAATTTCCTGGTCCTGCACCCCTTAAGTCCTCGAGGGCCGGGTTATGCGGCCACACGGGTAATTGTCAATACGCTGCTGATGGTTCGCAAGCGGCGAATGCCCCGGGCCAGGTGGTTTCTGTCGCTCACCGAGAGTGTCACGATGACGCTCGAGACCTGAGCGTTGCGTTCTTCCACGTGTATGTTCTCGACGCCGGCATCGGCTTCGTGGAGCGTTGCAGCAAGCTCCGCGATGATGCCTTTTTTACGGTTGACCTCGATGCGCAAGGTGGTGAGAAATTCTCCCCCGGTGGTCGCCCAGTGTGCTGGAATGATTCCCTTATTGTCGTGCCGCCTTCGTATTTCGGTCATGTTGGGGCAGGATTCAACGTGCACCACAAACCCTTTACCGGGAGTCATATGCCCCACGATAAGATCACCCGGTACCGGACCGCAGCATCTGCCGTAGCTGATCACGAGCCCCTCTCCGCCGTGAATTGCCACCGGTCCGCTCGTTTCCACGGGAACGCCCTGGAAGTCCGGGTTATCGGCTTCCAGCAGGCGTTGGGCGACCACGTAAGAGAGAAGTTCACCGTTGCCGATGGCTTCGAGCACCTCGTTCAAGCGCCGTACCCCGAACTCCTTGAACACCCGTCGTAAGCGCCGGAAGTCCAGATCGTTGATGCTCTTGTTTGCGTTTGCGAGCGAGCGGTTGAGCAAACGACGACCGAACGCGATCGAGTCGGCTTGCTGCTGGTCCTTCAGTGCGTGGCGGATACCGCTGCGTGCTTTGCTGGAAACCACGAAGGTGAGCCAGTCCGGGTTCGGCTTCGCGCCTGCCGATGTGATGATCTCCACGCTCTGGCCGCTTTGCAGTTGTTGAGAGAGCGGCGAGAGGTTCCGGTCTATTCGACAAGCCACACAACGATTGCCGATATCGGTGTGCACCGCATAGGCAAAATCCACCGGGCAGGAGCCCCGGGGCAGCTCCAGAATGTCGCCACGTGGGGTGAACACATACACCTCATCGGGAAACAGGTCGATTTTCAGGCTTTCGACGAACTCGAGTGGATTTCCGGCACGTTGCTGCAGATCCAACAGATCTTTCACCCAGCGCCTTGCTCGATGCTGGCTCGTCTGGAGGTCGTCCTGATCGGTCTTGTACAGCCAGTGACCCGCGATGCCGATATCGGCCACCGTAGCCATGTCTCGAGTTCGAATCTGCACCTCGATGGGTACCCCGTGCATGCCGAACAGGGTCGTATGCAGCGATTGATAGCCGTTCACCTTGGGAATCGCTATGTAGTCCTTGAAGCGGCCCGCCACCGGTTTGTAAAGGTTGTGCACCACGCCGAGGGCACGGTAACAGTCGTCGTCCTGTTCCACGACGATGCGAAAACCGAAAACGTCCATGATCTCGGAAAACGGTTTATGTTGCGATTTCATCTTCCGGTAGATGGAGTAGAGGTGTTTCTCCCGGCCCGCGACCTCAGCGTTTATCCCGTCGGTGGCAAGCGCGGTGGCGATTGATTTGTTGAGTTCGTTCATCAATGCACTGCGGTTACCGCGAGCCGCTTTCACGGCCCGGCCAATACGGTCCGCGCGCAGGGGGTACAGGGCATGGAAACCGAGTTCCTCGAGCTCCAGTTTCATCGTATGGATGCCGAGCCGGTTGGCGATTGGTGCGTAAAACTCCAATGTTTCCCGGGCGGTGCGCCGGCGCTGTTCGCTGGACATGACACCGATGGTGCGCATGTTGTGCAGCCGGTCGGCGAGTTTGACCATGATCACGCGAAGATCCTTCGCCATCGCCATGGCCATCTTCTGGAAATTCTCGGCCTGGGCTTCCGCCTGGGAGCGGAATATCTTGCGGAGCTTCGAGACGCCATCGACGATTTCCGCAACCGGTTTTCCGAAACGTTTACCAAGTGCTTGTTTGGCGACCCGGGTGTCTTCAATGACGTCGTGTAACAAAGCGGCAATTACGGTCTGATGATCCATGCGCATGGTGGCCAGGATGTGGGCGACAGCCAGCGGGTGTGATATGTAGGGATGTCCGGACTGGCGCATTTGGCCCTCGTGGGCATAAGCCGCATAAACATACGCCTGCTGAACCTGCTGAAGCTGTTTTTCCGGCAGGTAACCTTCGAGAGCCTGGATGAGCGTCTCCAGGGTAGCCGGGGCTGCTACGTCATCTCGCTGGGCCTGTTCGGCCAGCCGTTGCAGAAAGTAGGATTCGACCGACGGATCACTTCCGGCCCGGGTCGAAGTCTTGGCCCCTGCGGTTTTCGTCATCTTCAATACCGAAGGATACTTCTAACGCTTCATCCTCCGTGGCGGCATCCTTTGCGTCAAGCATTTCGTGGGAGACCAGACCTTCCGCTATTTCCCGCAGAGCAATCACAGTCGGCTTGTCGTCTTCCTCGGGCACCATAGGCTCGGCACCGAAGCGGCGCATCTGTCGCGCCCGCCGGGTTGCCAGCATTACCAGTTCGAAGCGGTTAGCTACGTGTTCCAGACAATCTTCAACGGTGATTCGGGCCATAACCTACCTTCGTTGTGTTGTTTTACCCCGACTATTCCTGAGGCCGTCGCCACGCGAACGGGTGAATATGCGGGCTAGTGGTTCTAACGAGCGCGCGAGTGTACCGATCCTCTAGTTTTCTGACAAGAGCTCATCCAGCAGCGTTTTCATATCCTGGCGCGGTAGCCGGGTGCCGCACCTTGCCGCCTCTACTATGGAAGTGACATGGGCGAGCGCCTGGTCGAAGTCGTCGTTGACCACGAGATTTGCATAATCGCCGTAGTGAGAGATTTCTCGCCGAGCTTCGTTCATGCGCCGGTTGATCACCTTGGAATTGTCTTCTCCGCGAGTCTTCAGCCGTGCCGCGAGCTCCGCGCGAGAAGGGGGCAGGATAAAAATATCCAGGGTATGGGGAAATTCGGCGCGCACCATCCGAGCGCCCTGCCAGTCGATTTCGAGCACGACATCCTGGCCGTGGGCGAGTTCCTCTGCAACCGCCTGTCGGGAGGTTCCATAGTGATTACCGAATACTTCCGCGTGCTCGAGGAACGCCCCCTGGTCAACCATCAGCGCAAAAGTCTTTGCATCGACAAAGTGGTAGTCGACTCCGTCGCGTTCCCTGGGACGTTTGGCGCGCGTGGTATGGGAAACGGAAACCACCATGTCATCGTCCTGGTATTGGGCCAGCAGCGCGCCGATGAGGCTCGTTTTCCCGGCTCCCGATGGCGCGGAGACGATAATCAGTCGGCCGTCCCTCATTCGACGTTCTGCACCTGTTCGCGAATCTGTTCGATGATCACCTTGAGATCCACGGCTTTGCGCGAGGTTTCCGCAACCGCGGACTTTGACCCGAGGGTGTTGGCTTCGCGGTTCAGCTCCTGGGCAAGGAAGTCGAGGCGTCTACCCTGGGGCCCCGGGCTGAGGAGGTTGTTGCGCGCTTCCTCCACATGAATGCTCAGGCGATCGAGTTCTTCGGTCACGTCTGCGCGTTGTGCCAGCAGGACTACTTCCTGCTCCAGACGTCCTTCGTCCAGCAGACTCGGACGTGTTTCGTCCAGAAGGCTCGCGAGATCGGCCACCTTGCCCTTGAGCCTTGTGAGTAACCGTTCACCGAGGGAAGAGATCAGTAATTTGACGTCTTCGATAATCTGGTCGATTTCGTCCAGACGTCGACTGATGGTGGCGCTCAGCTGTGCACCTTCTCGTTGGCGATGACTGATCAACTCGATCAGCGTCTCCTGGAAAAGCTCATGGATGGCCGTTATAGCGGACTTGTTGTCATCGATGCCGGGGGTTTCGTCTAGGACTCCCGGCCATTTCAGAAGTTCCATGGAGGTGGGCGAGCCAATGTCGGGCGCTTCGGTGCGAATCTGCTCCAGCAGGTCCAGTATCTGCAGCAAAAAGGGACGATTGAGCGAAATGTCGTCGTGACCGGACTGCTGCTCGAGGCGCAGCGTACAGTCCACCTTACCGCGTTTGATCTGCTTTCTGAGAACCTCCCGCAGGGGATGTTCCATGGACCGTAGAGTATCCGGGAGCCTGAAGTGGGTTTCGAGGAACCGATGGTTCACCGAGCGCAGCTCCCAGGTCAACAGCAGGCCGTCGGTTTCCGCTTGGCAACGGGCAAATGATGTCATGCTATGAATCATCGGGAAAACGCGCGTGTTGGTGAGCGCGGCATTCTACCTCAAAAATTAGCGCGGGCATGGGCCAACCCCGGCCTTTATAATGTCGTTCCTTGGCCCGTTGAGAGAAGTTGATGAGCCGGATCAGACCCAGTGGACGTGAGCCGGATCAGCTCAGAGACGTTACTTTTACCCGCCGTTTCACGAAACATGCCCCGGGCTCGGTGTTGGTGGAGTTTGGCGACACCAAGGTGATCTGTACCGCGAGCGTTGACAATTCGGTCCCCGGCTTCCTGCGCGGTCGGGGAAGCGGCTGGTTGACCGCGGAGTACGGCATGCTCCCGGGCTCGACTCACACCCGCAACGACCGTGAGGCCACACGGGGGAAACAGGGCGGCAGAACGCTGGAAATTCAGCGGCTCATCGGGCGTGCGCTGCGAGCGTCGGTGGATATGGACGCATTGGGAGAACGAACGATCCGCTTGGATTGTGACGTCATTCAAGCGGACGGAGGAACCCGCACCGCGTCCATTTCCGGCAGTTCTCTTGCGCTTCATGATGCTGTTGTCTCTCTGGGAGTTCAGGGAGTGTTCAGGGAGTTTGTGGCATCTGTATCCGTGGGTATATGGTAGGGACAGCCTGTGCTCGATCTGGATTATGCGGAAGACTCTACCGCGGGAACCGATATGAACGTCGTGTTGCTGGAATCTGGCGGTTTCATCGAGTTGCAGGGCACCGCCGAAGGTGCTCCGTTTGGCGATGAAGAACTGACCGAGATGCTGCGCCTTGCCAGGCATGGTGCCTCGCAACTGATACAACTGCAGCGAGCTGCTTTGGAGAACTGATTTGCTGAACCAGGCGCAAAAACGGCTGTTGCTCGAGCTCATGATCGACCGGGATGTGTTGATGTTCGGCGAGTTCAGGTTGAAATCGGGTCGCCAAAGCCCCTATTTCTTCAACCTTGGTGCGTTGAACAGCGGAGCGGCCATGCGGCAGCTCGGGGAATGTTACGCGGATCACCTCGACGGTTCGGGGCTCGAGTTCGACGTTGTGTTCGGGCCAGCCTACAAGGGTATTCCGATCGCGGTGGCGGCTGCTCTGGCCCTTGCGCGGAACGGCAAAGACGTTGGTATCGCCTTCAATCGCAAGGAAGGAAAGCAGCACGGCGAAGGTGGCCGGTTCGTGGGAGCGGCGGTTGCTGGCCGGGTACTCCTCGTCGACGATGTGCTCACCGCCGGTACCGCCGTCCGTGAAGCGGCCGGGCTCGTTCGCGGCGAGGGTGGAGAAATAGTCGGGGTCGTGATCGCACTCGACAGACAGGAACTCAATGAATCGGGTCGAACCGCGGTTGCCGACCTCGAAGAGGAGCTTGGCGTGCCGGTTAGCAGCCTTTTATGCCTGCAGGATGTGATCGAGTACCTTGACTTGTGGGCACGGGGAAACAAAAATCTCAGGGCGACCGTTGCGAAAATTAGAAGTTATCAACAGGCTCATTGTGCTGAGCCGGATATTGATGCTGCACGGGCCAACAGCCTGACTGGCGTGTGAGGATAACTGTGAAGGTAACGAAGAACCATGTTTAAACGTGCAGTAATCCTGTCTATCGCCCTGGCTGGTATTACGCTCGCCTGGCAAGCGGAGGCTGCGCGGTACTATCGGTATATCAACTCCGACGGTCTCATGGAGACGTCCCATTCCATTCCCAACAACCGGGTACCCCTCGGTTATGACGTGCTCGATGGCAATATGCAGGTT
>JAPUJX010000631.1 GCA_027295975.1 Gammaproteobacteria bacterium | reverse complement strand
TGAAGTGGGTCGCGTACGGGTTCAGACGCGCACGGTGAGTTCGAAACCACCTTCGAACGGGACCGTCATCGTACGGAACCGATTTTTCGGGTCATTCACGAATTTGAAGTAGTCGCGGTACTCGCGAGCGTCCACGGTTGTGTTATCGCATACCACGATGGCCCCGGGGCGCAGGCTCGGCGAGACCCGCTCGAGTGCGGGCAGAGCCACGTCCCAGATGTCGACCAGCATGAAATCCACCGGGCCGCCAACGTTCCGAAGCGTCTGCCGAAGATCGCCTTCGCGGAGTTCGATAAATAAATTTGCTCAAACCGGCTTCTGCAAAATTCCTGGCGGCAATTTCCGCCTTGTGGGGTTCGTGCTCCGTGCCGATCACTACCCCGTTGTCGACCTGGTTGTCGCGCACCGCGGCCGCCAGATACAGAGTCGATACCCCGAACGACGTCCCGGCTTCGACGATGCGCGTCGCTCCCAGGGAACGGCAGAGCAGGTAGCAGAACTCCGCCTTGTCCCGGTCGAGCGCAACCATCTTGTCCGAGAGGAATCGATGCATATCGGCGTCGCAGAAGTTCTCGTCAGTGAGGGACCCGTCTCGCTCCCGGCGTGCGAAATACGCGTCGGTCTCATCAACTTCCGCGTCGCTCTGCCTGTGTAAACGATCGAGCAGAGCCTCGAGCTTCGGGTCATTCAGGGGGGATGTCATCTCTCGATTCTCCTCTCGATAGAACCTCTCGATAAGGTGTCATGTCCATCCCGAACACCCCGTGCCTCGCCGCAACCGCGGCAATCGTCCCTTGGCTCCAACAGGATGATCCAGGCTGGGGAAATCCCAACACGGCGCGCTGGCCGAGGCTCGCGGCGGCGATCAGCCGTTCCAGCATCTTGTCCCGGCGGTATGCGGACCAGGCCCAACCGACGTGCACGGTGCTGAACCATTGGTGTACCCCGGTGCCAGGTACCGATTGGGTCAACCTGAGATTCGAGAGGACCACGTCTAACAGTTCGGCCGCCGCAGATAAGAGTCGCGGGTACACGGAGATGGCATTGAGAGCCGGAATTGCACTCGGAAAGTGTATCGGGCCACCGAAATTGGAGAATTCTCGAGCTTCCGGGGTACCGGCCTCGGGCAGACGCTTACGCGCGGCTGTTTCCAACTGATCGAGAAGCCCCCCGGGGAATAACTCGGCGACGAATGCGAAACCGCGTTCCCGCCAACTCGTTACATGCGCTTCATCCAGAACCCTCCCTTCGTTGCCTCCGCCGGGGCGGGACTCGAGCCAGCGATCCTCCGGCACGTCTGCAGGCGTTGCGTTTTGGCTGAAGTTCATACCGGGAACCCTAGCACGGTCTCAAGGCGTGCGAGCCGCGGCAATTTTACCTAATCGATTTGCCGCCAGAGCGCCGAAGAGTCCCATGGCGGACAGACCGGCGAAATAGACAACATAACCGGTTTTCCCCGGATAACGCTCCAGCAACGCCGCGTTGATCAGTGGCAGGTAGATGTCTGGCGAGTAACCGATCAGGGATATTACCCCGATTGCCAACCCCTTGATGCGCGTGGATACACTACAGCTCTCGAGCGTTGCCCAGTAAATACCGCGGACCGCGTAGGTCAGGAGTCCCACCAGCATTACCACTGCGAGTAACAAGCCCGCACCCGTTGAGGCGGGAACCAGGACCATGGCGCCGAGGGACAATGATGCTGTGACGAGAAGCCATGCGAGCACTGTTTCTCTGTTGAAAAAATCACCGGCCACACCTGCCGAGATTGCGCCGATCGGACGCATCCACAGTTTGGCAACGGTGATGAAGCCTACCGCGACGGCCGTCATGCCATAAGTCTGCTGCAGGTAAGCGGAAAACGAGTAGGTCGCCCAGAACAATTGATAACCGCAGAGGATGCAGAAAGCGGCGAGCCAGACTTCCCTCTTGCCGAGGACCAGTTTCATGTCCGCCATAACATTGTCATCGGTGTTTTCGGGCGCCGTTGCCGAGGGGCCGTCATCCAGCAGAAGGAGTACGACTGGTGCCACAACCAACATGAACACCGCATAAAAATAGATGACGTGGCGAAGTGACGCACTCGTTGAGCGCCCGGCTGAATCGAGCAGATAGGCGAACCAGGCGACGGCTATGGTGGCAAGTACCGCCTCCACCAGTCCGCGTCCGCCGTCGAGAAGGCCGAAAAATCGACCCTGCTCGTCTGCTCTACCCAGCACGGCAACCGCTTTGATCAATGCGGACCAGAAGGTCAGGCCGGTTGCAATGCCCCAACCGACGAATATGATCTGGAGAGTTGCGAAATCTGGCATCGTCGCAAACCACAGCCCGAGCAACCCGGCCATTGCGAGGGAAACTGCGATGAGCCAGCGTGGCGATACCCGGTCCGTCAGCCAGCCGCTGGGCAGGTAAGTCACCACGAAAATCACCCCCAACATCGCGTAACACTGACTGAGCTGGCTGATGCTGATGCCGAACGACTCGAGCAGGGAGACCTCGAAATTCTGCCGGAGGTACACCAGAGGATAAATGGCTCCCCCCGCCACCACCAACGTGGCGAGTTGCAGGTAGCGTTTCAAAACCCCGACCGTGGGTTGATGCCGCCCGGAGAGCCGCTGCGGAATCGTCTTGACGCCGGCGCTGATCGGCAGCCGGGAACGGCTTCGAAGGAAATTTCCACGAGCAGGATCGACGCCTTGTTCAGGTTGCCGTTAGCGATCTGACCTGTACCCGCATAAGGTATTCAACTCTCACTCTTACCGGGTATCCAGCTGGTTCCGGCCAGCGGTACACCGGCCATGGCCGCCGCCTCGACGCTCAGGGCACACAGGTCTTCCGGTTCCAGATTCAGCACGTGGGACTTGCCACAGGCCCGGGCGATGATCTGCGTTTCCATCGTAATGGTGCGCAGATAGTTCGCCAGTCGCCGACCGCCCACCACCGGGTCCAACCGGCTCGCCAGGACAGCGTCCTGGGTGGAAATGCCGGCCGGATCGGAACCCGCCTGATAGTCATCGTAATAACCCGCGCGGCTTCCGAGTTTCCGGTACTCCTCATCGAATTCCGGGCTGTTGTCTCCCAGCGCGATCAAGGCCGCGGTACCGATAGAAACGGCGTCGGCTCCCATGGCCAGTGCTTTGGCCACATCCGCGCCCGAGCGAATACCACCGGAAACGATCAGCTGAACCTTGCGGTGCATATCCAGTTCCGTCAGCGCTTCCACTGCCTGACGCAGCGCCGGCAGGGTGGGAATGCCAACGTGTTCGATGAATACAGTCTGGGTCGCACCCGTGCCTCCCTGCATCCCGTCCAGAACTATCACGTCTGCGCCCGCCTTCACCGCAAGAGCCGTGTCGTAATAGGTACGACTGGCCCCGATCTTGATATATACGGGTTTTTCCCAGTCGGTGAGTTCGCGCAGTTCGCGAATCTTGATTTCCAGATCATCGGGTCCGGTCCAGTCCGGGTGGCGGCAGGCACTGCGTTGGTCGATGGCGGCTGGCAGGTCGCGCATGTCGGCAACGCGCTCGTTCATCTTCATACCCAGCAGCAAGCCGCCTCCGCCCGGTTTTGCACCCTGACCCAATACCACCTCGATGGCATCGGCCTTGCGCAGGTCGTCGGGGTTCATGCCGTAACGCGAAGGCAATACCTGATACACGAGCAAAGTTGAGGATTCCCGTTCCTCCGGCGTCATACCCCCGTCGCCCGTGGTGGTGCTGGTGCCTGCCGCGGTGGCTCCCCGTCCGAGCGCTTCTTTGGCCTGAGCCGATAACGCGCCAAAACTCATCCCTGCTATGGTGATGGGGATCTTCAGATGCAGGGGTTTAGTCGCATAACGGTCGCCGATCACGACATCGGTATCGCAGCGCTCCCGGTAGCCCTCCAGGGGATACCGGGACATGCTGGCGCCGAGAAAAACCAGGTCGTCAAAATGAGGCAGGTAACGTTTGCTGCCCCAGCCGCGAATGCCGTAAATACCCTCTCTGGCAGCACGTTGAATTTCGTGGATCACATCACGGTTGAACAGGTTCGATTCAACCAGCCCGGGGTTTTCTGTCGTCACTATCTTGTCCTTCTTAAAATGCCAGGCAGGCGCTCACCCGATGCCTGCCTCATGTATGGGCATCAGCGTCGTCAATCTCAAAGTTGTAGAGACTTCGCGCCGATCCGTAACGGCGAAAGCTCGCGGGGTCATCGGTGACTTCGGCTGTCTCCAGAAGTGTTGCGAGGAACGTCAGATGTTCCTCGGTCATGTTTTTTTCCATACAGTCGGCACCAAGTTCGTCGACCTTGCCCTTGAGGAAGATGTCTGCCTCATAAATCGAGTCGCCGAGGGCATATCCCGCGTCACCACATACGATGAGGGTTCCTTTCTGCGCCATGAACCCGCTCATATGTCCAACGGAACCGCACACCACGATGTTCAGGCCCTTTAACGAGATGCCGCAACGCGCCGCGACATTCCCCTCGATGACCAGCAGACCGCCATGACCGGTGGCTCCCGCCGACTGACTGGCATTACCCTTGACCCTTACCGTACCCGACATCATGTTTTCGGCAACGCCGGTACCGGCGTTGCCGTGGATGATGACGTGGGCCTGCTTGTTCATGCCCGCGCAGTAGTAACCGACATGCCCCCGTATTTCTATGTCAGCGGGTGTATCGACGCCGCAAGCAACGGCATGTTCTCCTTTCGGGTTGATAATCCGCCAAACGCTTTTTGAAGCATCCGGCAGACAATCGTGCAAAGCCTGGTTCAGCTCGCGAAGCGGGATTGTGGCCAGATCGAATACCTGTTCCATCCTGATGTTACCTGTGGGCCCGTGTGTCAGCTACCGGAACCTTGAGTGCGTTTTCCCACAAATACGGAACGGCGGGCTCCGGCTCCCAGATTTCAGCGTGGCCGACATCGGGCAGATCTGCCAGAGCCCGGAACTCCGAACCAATGGCAACCCAGTCATCAGACTCTGCCATCACCGCCGGTTTACAGGCGATCGGATCCCTGAGCACGGCAAACCCGTTACTGGTGCCGATACAGAATGTGTAGAACCCGTCCAGGTCGCTGAGCGCCGAAGTCATTGCCTCTTCGAGGCTCGCCCCCTGTTGCAGCTTGATATCGAAGTACTGCGCGGCTACTTCGGTGTCGTTGTCGGTGGTGAACACTGCACCCTGACTGATCAGACTGCGGCGCAGTCGATTGTTATTGGACAGCGAACCGTTGTGGACCAGAAATACGTCGTTCCCCGTGGAGAAAGGATGAGAACCGGCCGTAGTTACTGCACTTTCGGTTGCCATACGGGTATGCCCAATGGCGTGAGACCCCGTCATTCGCTTCAGTCCGAAACACTCCGCAACGGTCTCAGGGGTGCCCACTTCTTTGTAAATCTCGATGTGTCGGCCGATGCTGACGATGGTCAACCCCAAGGAAGGCAATAACTGCATAAGCTCGCGATTGAGGGTCGATTCGTCCGTTGAAACCAACATCAGACAATGATTGTAGTTTGGTGTCATAACCAGATCGGGATCCAGAATTGCCCGGAGTTCGCTCGAAAGTCCGAGCCAATCGAATGAGGGGTCGGGCGACTGCAGAACGACCTTGATTTGAGGTTCCGACGCGGGGTTCCTGTAGATGGCGAATCCGGTGCTGTCCGGTCCGCGCTGACTCATCTGCAGCAACATGGGTTCGAACAGAGAACCAAGGTCCTTCTCGAGCGACGGGTTTTTCAAAAACAAGCCAGTAATACCGCACATTCGAATTGTCCTCAATAAAACTCGAGATACCGTTCGGTTTCCCAGTCGGACACATGCCGTGAATACTCCACCCACTCCGTGCGCTTGACTTCGAGAAACTCAGTGATGAATTCCGAACCCAGTGCGGCTGCGAAAAATTCGTCGCGCTCGAGTTCGTCCAGGGCTTCGCCGAGGGTCTGTGGCAGCAGTTTTATTTTGCGCTTTTCCAGTTCATCAGCGCCGAGTTCATAAAAGTTCAGGTTTTGAGGCGCACCTGGATCCAGTTCCCGTTCTATCCCGTCAAGACCCGCCGCCACCAGGGCGGCGCCGGCCAGGTAGGGGTTGCAGCTCGAGTCCGCCAGTCGCAACTCCAGTCGCCCATGCGGGATTCGCACCATGGCGGTTCGGTTGTTGTCCCCATAAGAAATGTACGCCGGAGCCCAGGGTGCCCCGGACGACGCACGGCCCACAACCAGACGTTTATAGGAGTTTACCGATGGTGCGCTGAGTGCCGCCAACACGCGCGCATGCTCGAGCAACCCGCCGAGGAACTGGTAACCCATCCTGGACAATCCCAGACCGTGCTCATCGGCCTCGTCGGCAAACAGGTTGGGGGTAGTCTCGTCCGACATGGAGATATGCATGTGCATCCCGCTGCCGGTACGGTTGCTGAACGGTTTGGGCATGAACGAACACACAAGTCCCAGTTCGTTGGCAATTTCACCGGCCGCCATTCGGAAAAACACGAAACGGTCCGCGGAGGTCAGTGCGTCGGTGTAGGTGTAATTTATTTCGAACTGGCCGTTACCGTCCTCGTGATCGATCTGGTAGACGTCAAAACCCACCTCTTTCAGTGACCCTACCAGTTTCTCCAGAAAAGTCCGGCTGCGGGACAAGCCCTTGTAGTCGTAACAGGGTTTTTCCAATGTGTCTGAATCATCCGCGGGAGACACGCCGCCGTCAGCGCTTCGTTTGAGTAACATGAACTCAGGCTCGAGGCCCGTGTTGACGACCCAGCCCTTTTCGGCGGCACGGGCCAACTGCTGTTTCATGATGTAGCGGGTATCGAACGGCCAGGGTTTGCCGTCCACGGTGCCGTCGCAGACGATTCGGGCGTAACCCGGCTGCCAGGGTACCAGCGTCAGGGTGCTCAAATCGCCCACCGCCATGAAGTCGTGATCGTGAGGGTCCTGGCCCAGCCCCCATGCCGCGAACCCGGCAAAACCCGCACCTTCGGTCAGCACGTCATCCAGATGATCCGCCGGTACCGACTTGGTCTTGGCTACGCCATGAATGTCCACGAACTGCGCCAATACGAACTGGACGTCATGCTCCTGAATGAAAGCTTTCGCTTCGGTTGGTGTCATGGTTGTGAAACTCCCCCATTAACGATGATTGTTACGTAGTCATTGAAACCCAACACGGCTCCGTCGTGCTGGTCGATGACGTCCTTGATGATTTCGAACAGATACTGAGCTTCGGCGGGAGAACACAGTACCCGGCAGGCAGGTTTGCCGGTTCGGTTCAGTTGCAGGGATACCTCACAATGAGCCATGGGGGTCGCAATCCAGACACCCTCGGGAGCGGCGGCAAAATCCATCGGGCAAAACTCTGCCAGGAGCACCGCCAGATGAGGGCCGCCGATGGCAATTTCCGCGCACTCGTAGTCCAACACCATTACGTTGCCGTGTCGCCCTTCGTCGAGATCAAACACCGATCCAAGGGGTAAGCGGGTCATGATAGAAATACCGGAAATGAGCAGATACTGTTGATGATGGAGTTTGACAACGGTGGTGCCGTCTTCGATGAGGTGGTATTGGAGCAAACCCGATGGGGCTTCAATGCCTTGTTGTGCGAGCCAGACGGGCGCCTCGACTCCTACGACCAGCCGCTTGGGTATGGCACTCAGGTCGGCAACATAATCACCCGTTGGCTGGTCAAGGTAACTCGAGGTGTTGCTCAGGGTGGCGATACGCATGCCGTTTACCCCGGCGAACTGGAATTTGTCGTGGGCAAAACACCCGATGATGGGACTTTGTTTCAGCATGGCAATTTATTTGGCCGTGTTTACCGTTTGTTGAGCATGTAGGTGCTGGCGCTGATTGTCCGGGTCGTAAAACGGTGTTTTCGCCACTCGCACCGCCGCAAGGCCGCCGTCGGTCAGTTTGACCTTCAGTTCACGCCCCGTCCGGGTCAGGGCAAGATCCACCATCATGAGACCGATCACTTCAGAACAGTAGGGGCTGTAAGCGACGCTGGTGACTCTACCGGCGATGACGCCCCCTTCGATCACCAGATGACACTCCTCAATCATTCTGCCTTCCGGCTCGGAACAGGTGAATCCCACCAGTTTGCGTGCCGTTTGGGTTTTCAGCACCTTGAGACTGTGCCGGCCGACAAACCGGGACTTGGACAAATTCACGCCCCAGCCAAGGCCTGCCTCATAAGGGTTGGTGGTGCCATCGGTGTCCTGACCGACGATCAGGTGACCCTTCTCCAGGCGTAACAGGCGCTGAGCGTCCACGCCAAAAGGTCGGATGTCATGGGCGGCTCCGGCGTTGAGCAGTGCCCGCCACAAGGCGGGACCGTAACTCGCGGGGAAATGAATTTCATATCCCAGTTCGCCGACGAAACCCACCCGCAACAGGCGTACCGGTGTTCCGTCGAGTTGGCAGAAGCGAATCCCCAGATAGGGGAATGCTTGTGCCGACAGGTCGAGACCGGTGAGGGAGGCAAGTACCTGGGCGGAAAGCGGTCCGGCCAGATTAATGGCCCCGACCCGGAAGGTTCGGTCGATTACCGCCACGTCCAGGCCCAACTGAACAGCATAGAGCTGTAATTTGAGCACGGCTGCCTGGGCATGGGAGCTGGTAGCGGTGACGTAGAAATGATCATCGGAAACGCGGGCCGCCACGCCGTCGTCCACCAGGGTGCCAGTGTCGTCGACCATAAAAATATAACGCGTCATGCCCGTGCCCAGCTTCGTGAAGCTGCAGGTGTAGGCATACTCCAGCAACGGCAGGGCATCGGCACCAAAAAGCTCGATCTTGCCGAGGGTGGACACGTCGATAATGCCGACGCCGTGCCTCACCCTGGCGTATTCATCGGTAATGGCGGACTCAGGCGTCTTCCGGGTATAACTTCGCGGCCGTAGCCAGGTGCCAGCCTCCATCAGGTCTGCTTGCCGGGCCACATGGCAGGCGTGCATGGGGGTACGCCACCGGGGACGAAAGCGTCGTCCCGCCAGCATGCCCATGGGTACCGGATGAGTAAAAGGACGCGACGTGGTAACCCCGGCGGCCTGCACGGATGTTTCGTTGAGCCTCGCCAGGATTCGTTGTGCATTCATGTTGGCGGTTTTGCCCTGGCTTGGTCCCATGCCGACGGTGGCGTAACGCTTCATCAGTTCGGCAGAGTCAAAACCTTCGCGCCAGGCGGTACGCAAATCCCCGACCTGCACGTCTTCGTCGAAGTCTACGAAATCCCAACCTCTGGAATGAGCCGCTATCGGGTATGGGTGGGAATGCCGCTCGATGCTTCGCCGAGGGCGGAGATTGTCGGGCGAGACCAGACCCAGACACTTCAGGGCGTCCGAGGCCGCGGCTTCTCCATCGGCTCGAAGGGCGTCATCATCGAAGACTCCATTCAGGCTGCCCGCCACGAACAAGCCGCTCGGAAGTTCTCTCGGCACCAGCTGACCGATGGTCTCGTCAAATTCCATGGTGGCGCCGGCTTGATATGCAAGACCGGCGGCGGGCGCCCAGCCCACACTCATCAGCAGCCCGTCACAGGTTATCTCCGGCTTGCCGGTTTCGGTGCGCAAGCGGATGGCGGCCAACCGGCCGCCTCGCGCTCGTGCGGAGATAACGGTGGCTTGCGGAATCACGGTAATACCATGCCCGTTTACCCGCTCGCGAAGTTCGCCGTGCGACCCATCACCCATATCGACGATGGTGGTGATGTTCAGACCTGCCTGCACCAGATCGAGGGTCACCCGGTAGGCTTCGCGATTACCGGCGAGCACCACTGCCGAATCAAACGGGGCAATGGCATAACGGTGGACCAGTCGCTGGACACCGCTGGCCAACATGATGCCCGGCAGGTCGTTGTTGCGAAAAACGGCCGGTTGTTCATACAGTCCGGTAGCGAAGATGACACACTTCGCCTGGACCTGGATGATCCCGTCTGGCCCCACCAGGGGTACGCTGTTGTCCGCATAAAAGCCCGCGGCAAAATGCGCCGTCAAGACTTCGATACCCGAGTCCCGGCCGAATGACTCCTCCGCCGCGGCGATGACACTCAAAGCGGTCGGGTCTCCTTGGCCCTGGTAGTGCAGGCGACCCCCGAGGCGGGGATTCTCGTCCACTACGATTACCTCCAGCGATCGGCCCGCCAGGGTGCGGGCCGCGGCCAGTCCCGCCGCCCCGCCCCCTATCACCAGAACATCGCAGAATCGATTCCGACGGGACCAGCGTCGAATTGGTGCGTCCGTGTTCACGGCGCCGAGACCCGCGAAGCGTCTGAGCAATTTTTCCCAGATCGGGAAGAGGGCCCTGGGCCGGTAAAATGTTTTGTAATAAAACCCGACGGGTAAAACGGAGGAAAACAGCTGTAACAGACTGCCGGCGTCCCGCTTGAGCCCTCCGAACGTATTGACCGCCCGGTAACTTACCCCGGGTTCGGGATGTTCGATGTCCGCCCGGATATTGGTTCGGGTGGTGGTTTCGACCAGGAGGTTGGCATCGTGATTGGCCGCCGAAAGTACGCCGCGCAGTCGGTGGTATTTGAAGCTGCGACCAATCGACAATCGATCGGCCGCGAGTAAGGCGCTGGTGATGACGTCACCTTTGAACGCCCGATATCCCTTGCCCTCGAAGGAAAAATTGATGGAAGTACCGCGATCGATCCACTCGCCGGGTTGTGGAGGGAGACGACTAGCCACTTTCTTCGTTTGTTCTGGCGAGTTCGACCCCGACGATCTGATCGGTGCCCGTATGCCGTTGCACCTTGAACCACAGTTGAGTGGCGCGGTGATACCACCATTCCGAGCGTACCATGGGGCTGCCGTCCCGGTTGAATACCCAGGCTCCGGCGCTCGAGTCCCCCAGAAATTCCGGCTCCAGGGCGCTGACCCCGGTCACGGTGAATTCCGACAGGGGACGAGGACCTATAACTGGACAATGGATGGTTTTCATCGGGTTGTTCAGTGGCCCACGGAGGCTGCACCCTTTTCGCCAACCAGATGAAAGCCCTCGAAACGAGACAGGTTGAACGCGGTAATGAGTTCGTCGTTCCGGCCGGTTGCGATGGTATTGGCCATCGTTTTCCCGCTGATGGGTGTGGCTTTGAACCCCCAGGTGCCCCAACCGGCATCCAGGAAAAATCCGTCCACCGGCGTGGTTCCCATGATCGGTGCGAAATCCGGCGTCATGTCTACCATCCCGGCCCACTGCCGGTTGATTTTGACTTCGCTCAGAAACGGAAACAGATCCAGAACCTGATCGCACAACGACGACACGAATTCGAAGGTGGAACGGTGGGAGTGTAGTTCCATGGGATCCAGGGAAGCTCCCATGACCATCTCGCCTCGGGAACTCTGACTGATATACAGGTGCATACTGCCGGAAACGATTATGGTGTCCAGCCACGGTTTGATGGGTTCGGTAACGCAGGCCTGAAGTGGATAAATCTCGATGGGGCTTTCCAGCCCCAGCATCTTCAACACTCCCGGCGTATGGCCGGCCACCGCTGACAATACGGTGTCGGTGTGAATTCTCCCGCGGTTGGTGATTACACTTTCCACCCGGCCGGCCCGGGTTTCGATACCCACCACTTCGGTTTTCTGGTGGATTTCGACTCCTGCCTGGCTTGCTTTGCGAGCATAACCCCAGGCCACTGCATCGTGTCGGGCCACCGCGCCCGGGGCATGGTAGAGGGCGCCCAGAATTGGCTGGTTGCCGCCGCAATCGGTGTGTAGTTCCGGGCAGGCTCTGGCAATATGCTCCTCACCAACCAACTCGCTGGCTACGCCCAGGTGTTTGTTGACCTCTGCCCGCCAGCGGGCGGTGCGAAGCGTGCTATCGCTGTGGGCCAGGGTGTAATGCCCGCGCTCGGAATAGAAGATGTTGATGTCGAGTTCGCAGGAGAGATCTCTGAACAGCTTCAAACCGGCATCGTAGAACAGCACCCCCTCCGGCGTCATATAGTTGGAACGGATGATGGTGGTGTTGCGACCGGTGTTGCCGCCACCGATATAACCCTTCTCCAGTACCGCGACATTGCTGATGCCGTGGTCCCGGGCAAGATAGTAGGCGCAGGCCAGGCCATGTCCTCCCGCTCCGATGATGACCACGTCGTAGGTATCGTTGAGGGTATCGGGTGTATTGAAGTACCGAGGTTCGGCATAGTCCTCGATAAAGGCATACTTCAGCAGGCGCAGGGACATGGCTTTTTTGTTTTATCCGTCTGGTCCGTTGGTAAGCATCGGCCGGTGTTGTGTCAAACGCAACACCGTTTGGCCACGCTGAGTTTCGATGTTTCTCAGCCGGTCAGCGACGCATCCAGGGCAATCAGAATTTTTTCGACATCCGCCGGTTGGTTATAGTGAAGCAGCGAAATCCGCACTACTCCATCGTCGGGGTTGATACCCAGGTCGCTCAACAGGCGATGGGCGTAAAAATGTCCGCTTTCCGTGCCGATGTTCATATCCTGCATTTTACCCGCGAGCGCGCGCGCGGTCTGTTTGCGTGGCGCAAAAGATATGGTTGGCGCGCGGTCATCGTCGGCAACCGTCGATTTTCCGATCAGGCGCGCACTGGCGTTGTTGGACAGGTAGTCGAGGATTGGCATTGCGAGGCTATTTTCGTGGGTAATGAAAAGGCCGTGAAGGTCCCCAAGCCGCTCCGCCAGCGGTGTCTCTGCGCCGTCAAAATGGTGCGAATACAGCGCCTGAAAATAGTCTATGACGCCGGCGCAGCCCGCGACCAGTGAGTGTTGCGGCCCAGCGGGGTTATACAGTTGGTTGGCATTACCGGCGCCGGTGTTGAAGTAGTGACATTGGGGACCGAGTTGGCTGTGGAGATCGCGTTTTACGAACATCAGACTCTGGTGTG
>JAPUJX010000630.1 GCA_027295975.1 Gammaproteobacteria bacterium | reverse complement strand
CTGACCCGCTGGGTGGCATCGGCCAAACGGCGCCGCAGCCAACTGTTGGACACCACTTCCGAGGCTATGTTCATCGCTTCCACCAACGGTACGCCACTGCCGGACAAGATACTCAGCGTGTTAGCGTAACGGGCGGCATTGCTGCTACGCGAAATTCTGCCCGCGAGGGGTAGAACGAGCTTCTGACGATCCCACATCAAGCGTATGTTCGGTTGGGCCAACAACCAGCGTCCGCCTGTAGCCGCCCCGAATATGACGGCCAGGATCGCCCACCAGTAGTCGCGGGCGATTTCCGAGGAACCAATGAGAAAGCGGGTGGCCAGAGGCAATTCCTGCCCCATGCCTTCCAGAACGCCCACCATGTCGGGTACTACGTAAACCATCAACGCCGCAACGATTCCGAAGGCAAGCAGCGACAACATCACCGGATAAAGCAGAGCCATTTCCACGTTGCGGCGCGATTCGAATTGACGCTCGGTGTAGTTGGCGAGATTCTCGAGAACCTTGTCCAGAAAACCCGACTGCTCTCCGGCCGCGACGGTGGACTGGTACATCTCTGAAAAGCTTCCGCGGAAGTCCGCGAGACTTGAGGCGAGCGAGTGACCTTCGAGCACCCTGCTGCGGATGCCCATGATCAGCGCGTTCACATGCTGTTTATCGGATTGTTGAGCTACTGCTTGAAGCGCTTCCTCGATGGGTAAGCCGGCCCCGATCAGGGTGGCGAGTTGCCGGGTCAGGAGCACCCGATCAAGGCCCCCGATTCGCCTTTTCCTGCCAACGCCGAACCCGCCGGCGGACTTCGCCTTTCGCTCGGCGGCAACGTCCACATCGAGAGGAACCAGCTGCCGGTCTCGCAGGAGTTGCCGGGTCTGTCGAACGCTGTCGGCTTCGAGCACACCCTTGTGCTGCTTGCCGCGGGTATCGAGGGCGGTATAGGCAAATGCGGCCATGGCTTATGGCTCGGCCGCCACGGCCTCGAAGTCGTTCGCTAAGCGGGCTCGACCAGACATTATTCCTCCAAAGTGACCCTCAGGACTTCCTGCACGGTGGTGGTTCCTGCCAGGATTTTCCGTTTACCGTCATCACGAATACCCGGCGTGCGGCGTCTTGCATAACCCTCCAGCTGTTGTTCCGATACCTGATCGTGGATGAGCTGGCGCATGGTCTCGTCGATCAGCACCAGTTCATAAATCCCGGTACGACCCTTGTACCCCGAATGCCCACAGCTCTCGCATCCGGCGGGTTCGTATACCAGGGCGGAAGTCTGGTCGAGAAATTCGAGCTCGGAGGCATTCGCCTCGCGATGAGTTTTGCAGTCGGAACACAACACGCGTATGAGACGCTGGGCGAGTACCCCCACGATGCTCGACGAAAGCAGGAAAGGTTCCATTCCCATGTCGACCAACCGGGTCACGGCGCCAATTGCCGTGTTGGTATGCAACGTACTCATCACAAGGTGCCCGGTGAGGCTCGCCTGTACGGCGATCTCGGCGGTCTCTAGATCTCTGATTTCACCGACCATCACAACGTCGGGATCCTGGCGCAGAATGGCCCGCAACCCCCGGGCAAAGGTCATGTCAGCCTTGTTGTTTACCTGGGTCTGGCCGATACCCGGAAGTTTGTATTCGATGGGATCCTCGACGGTGAGAATGTTGATGGTGTCGGTGCTGAGTTCCGCAAGGGATGCGTAGAGGGTCGTGGTTTTTCCGGAGCCGGTGGGCCCGGTAACGAGGAAAATTCCATGGGGTTTGTTGACCATCTGCCGCAGCAACACCAGTTCATCGGTCTCCATACCCAGGTTGTTCAAATTCAGACGCCCCGCCTGCTTGTCCAGCAAGCGCAGCACAACGCGTTCTCCATTGGTTGACGGCATGGTGGAGACCCGCACGTCCACCTCTCGACCACCGATGCGCAATGAGATGCGACCGTCCTGGGGAATACGCTTTTCAGCGATATCGAGCCGTGCCATGACTTTGATCCTCGAGACGAGCAAGGGTGCGAGTTGCCGTTTGGGACGCACGACCTCGCGCATCACTCCATCGACCCGAAAACGAACAACCAACTCCTTTTCGAACGTCTCGATGTGAATATCGGAAGCGTTTTCGCGGATGGCCTCAGCCAGGAGCGCGTTGATCAGCCGGATGATAGGAGCATCATCTTCCTGTTCCAGCAGATCTTCCGTTTCCGGGACCGAATCGGCGAGACTGGCAAGATCCAGTTCATCACCCATGTCCTCGACCATCTGGCGGGCGTGAGAGGCGTCACGGGCGTATGTCTCGGTGAGGAGCGCTTCAAACTCGTTTTCGGCGACCATGGACAGCTTCACCGTACGCCCGGCAAAACGCCTGATTTCGGCCAGGGTCGTCAACGTTGGCCGGGTTTTGCAGGCGACCAGGAGATGATCGTCGGGGCCGGTTTGTTCCGTGATCACCACGCCGAACCGCCGTGCAAAGGCGAAAGGCAGCAGACTACGCACACCAGCGGAGTCGTCCATGGTGTTGGCGTTGGGCCGATCCTGGGCCGGTTCAATCATACGGTCTCTCAGATGAACACCTTACAAGTAAGCTTCATAATATCAGGGGAAGGCTATCAAGCTAAAGCGGAGTAAACATGAAGGATCGGCTTTGTTAACTCCATCACATCCCGGTTTCAAAGCCAGCCAGCCCTGATGTGAGGCGAGATCCGGGACTCTCGAATCCACGCCCTCGCAAAGGGGGAAAGCAAAGAGCCGAAAGTTTGAGAAAAACTGATGAAAACCTTCGGATTGTCCTGAAAATACCACTCCCTCTCATTTTTCGGGAACTCGGCTGCTGGAGGCGAATCAAAGGTATCCGGGAGCTAACCCGCGGGCAGCGGCGGGTTTAGGTTATGGATCCGACAGCCGCGGGGTGTCGATGAAGCCATTCCAGATAGCCGATATACGGGTGTGGCCAGCGCGCAACTGCTTGTGTGTGGATGGCCGGGAAGTCCATCTGGAGCCGAAGGTGATGGCTCTTTTATCGATCCTGGCAGGGCGCCCCGATGAGGTAGTTTCGCGCCAGGAGCTACTCAACGAGGTCTGGGGGCGAAGGGTTGTCGGGGAGGAAGTGCTGACACGCTGTGTTTCGGAGCTTAGAGCCGCCCTCGGGGATCGGGCCACCGCTCCGATTTTCATTCAAACCGTCCCGAAGCGAGGCTACCGCCTATTGCAGTTTCCTCGGTCACAAGCCGCTCGATTTCGTCCCCTGAAGGCGGTGCTGGTGCCTCTTCTGGCGGTGTTGACCGGCGCTGCCTCCCTGTTCTTGTATGCGGTACACGGGCCAACACCGGTGGGAATCGCCGCGCTCGACGGTGGATCTCGAGAATCCCTCGGTGAAGGGCGTGCCGACGGGCTTGCCGAAGACCCCGCGGAAGAGCTTCTCGCGGTTCCACCCGCAACCAATCTCGATGCACTGGAACTTCACCTACTTGGCCGCCACCACTGGCATCAACGAACCGCAAGTTCCCTGGACAGAGCCCTCGACTACTTCAGTCAGGCGCTGGATTTGGATCCCATGTCGGCATTGGCCCATAGCGGTATGGCAGACGCCTACCTGTTGCAAGCCAACTATGGAGACCTCAGCAAA
This sequence comes from Gammaproteobacteria bacterium, assembly GCA_027295975.1. Classification (GTDB taxonomy): domain Bacteria; phylum Pseudomonadota; class Gammaproteobacteria; order Pseudomonadales; family Azotimanducaceae; genus SMWK01. The sequence goes on along the minus strand of JAPUJX010000630.1, from coordinate 871 downwards.
GACGAAGCGCAACTCCTGGCGGGCCCGAGCATCAACAGAGCACTCGGTCTCGATCCCAAACTGGCGGACGCCCACGCCTCTCTTGGCATCATGAGGCTTTATGAAGGGTCTCTGGAACTAGCCCAGTCCGCCCTCGTGGAGGCGGTACGGCTCAATCCCCACCACACCATGGCGTTGATGTGGCTGGGAAACGTGCTGCAGGAACAGGGTCGCATCAATGATGCACACATGTCTTATGTACGGGCTTTCACCCTCGATCCCGGGCATCCGACAATAGCGGAAAACTTCGCAAAATCCCTGTTGCTTCGAGGGGACAACACGCAGGCGCGGGAAGTGCTGGGCGGTGCCCAGCCTACCCCGGGGCTGACGAAACTTGCAGCCGGCCTGGCTCTGGAGCAAGGCGATTGGGAGCGGGCTTCAGCACTGGCGGAAACTCTCGAATCCGGAGGCGACGAAGTAGCCTCCCATCTGATTCTCTGGCATCTGCACAAGAAGCGCGGAGACTGGTTGCGGGCCAGGGACGAATTGACGATCTCCGAAGCGATCGCGCCGAAAAACATCGACGTTTACTTCACGGCGATGGAACATCTGGCGCTGGCTGACACATACGAAGGACTGCTGGCGAGGATAGCCAACTGGCAGGACGACACCTCCACGGATCCGGCCAGAGATCACAAAATACCCATCATGGAGCAGGCATGGCGGGGTATTGCCCTGGCACGGCTCGGTCGAGCGGACGAAGCGGCAACCCTGCTGCAGAATGTGCTGGGCGACCCGCGAGACGGGGACGACCAGACCAACACCTATCCGCCATTTCGGCTGATGGTTGTCGGATATCTGCTGACAGTTCTAGGGTCGCCAGAAGGGTCGC
>JAPUJX010000063.1 GCA_027295975.1 Gammaproteobacteria bacterium | reverse complement strand
CCGTAATCCATCACCTTCACAACCGGGGGTTCGGCTTCGGGTGCGATCAGCACCAAATCCAATCCCGCTCGCTTGGCTTCATCAAGTGCTTCATCCCGGGAAACGACGCCAACCTGACCACCGTCGGCACCAATCAACCGCACGCTGCGAGCACTTATCTCATCATTGAGAAGAGACCGCTCAACGCGCCTTGCACCTTTCTTAATAGGCGTTCTCCATTCATACCCCTTTTACGAAGTAACTCTGATCCAACAAATATTGGCCGAAACGATACCTTCCTCTCCTGGGACCGTTCGACCACGTTTACTGCATAATGCTGCCGAAATTCGACAGGACGCGGATTCTACTGCCGAGGACGATGAGGCACAACCCTAATTCGTCGCACATCACGTCCGTAAAGGGCTGGCGACTCGTCCCGGTTCCCCACGCTCATCAGTCTCTGTATGATACGGACCCTTGCCTAATAAGATGGGTTGTGGGTCACATAGAGAATGTCCGCCTTTCGCCAGGGACGGCAGGTACGGCGATTAATGCAGGCGCGTAGCTCAGTTGGTTAGAGCGCTATCTTGACATGGTAGAGGTCGTTGGTTCGATTCCAATCGCGCCTACCAATTCCAGGGGGTTTCAAGGGATCTGATTTTCGATGGGGCACGCTCGGGGCAGGCAAAATGCCCCGGGGCCGTCACACCCGCTCTCCAGAAACGCGATTTACCGATTGGCACGTTGAAATCGATAGAGAAGCAGTCAGGGCTGAAACTGACATAGGAGAATATATGGTCACGTATCCAGTAGTGGTATACAAAGACGAGGAAAGCGATTATGGAACGGTGGTTCCCGACTTACCGGGATGTGTGTCGGCAGGAGCATCGTTGTCCATTGCGATGGAGATGACGAACGAAGCAGTTCAGTGTCATCTCGAGGGGATGGGCCAAAGATGGTGATCCGTTTCCAGCGCCTTCGGAACTCGACGATGTCGTGGCGAACAAGGAGTACGCGGGAGCGATGGCGTTCGCTGCGGTGCCAGTCGACGTAGATCGCCTCTCAGCAGATTCAGAGCGCATCAACATCACATTGGCCAAGTGGTTGATTTCAGCAATCGATGCCAGGGCATCGAATCGGTCGAAGTTTCTCGCGGAGTGCGCAATCAAGGGTCTGTCTATTGAAGGCCAGCTAAACCTGACCCTTGAAAGCGATACGCTTACTTCTCAAGGCAAATCGGGTAACTAGAGCACACCCTTCACTCGCCCGGGTACACTCGCCGGTTTTCATCTTGACGCCTGTCATGGAGCAGTTGCCCCGCGTTAGTTTGAATCTGCGGCTGTTGTCGGGAGGGTCGTCCCCCTTGTTTCCCCAGAGTCTGTCGACACCCCCGTGGCTCTTCACGGACGGCAGCGACTCCACCGACTTGTCCGAACGGCAAGCTGTATATCGGGGCGTTTCGAGTACTTCAAGGACGCAACCAAGACGGAAGATTCCTACCGCGGCGACTATTTCACCCTCGGCGACATGGGTTACTTCGACGAGGACGGATACCTGTTCGTCACCGGGCGCACCGAGGAACTCATCATTTCAGGCGGCGTGAACATCTACCCCCAGGAGGTTGACAGTGAACTCCTCAAACATTCCGGCGGTGATGGATGTGTGCACAATCGGCCTACCCAACGACGAATGGGGTGAGGTGGTGCAATCCGTGGTGCAACTCAACGAAAGTTACACCGCCGGTGAAGCCTTGAGCGAGGAACCCATGTAATGGGCGCGGGAAAGACTCGCCAACTTCAAGTGTCCGCGCATAATCGCTTACTCCGATGATCTGCCGAGACTACCCTCCGGCAAAATCCAGCGACACGTCGTCAGGGATCGGTATCTCGGGCGGGACGGCCAGGGGTTTTGAGATGGCTCGCTCCCCATCGACGGTTCAACTCAACAGACGTTCCTGGCGTATTTCGTCGATCTGATCGCGCACCTGAGCGGCCTGTTCGAACTCGAGGTCTTTCGCATGCTCCATCATGCGATCTTCCAGGCTCTTGAGGAGTTTACCAAGCGCCTTTGGATCCTCGGGCAATTCGACCACGGGGCTTACCCCACGCTTGCCTCTAGATGTTCTGTTGCGAGCCGACCCCGGCCGCTGGGAACGCGCCCCCTCCATCACATCCGAGACCCTTTTTTGAATTGAACGCGGGGTAATCCCGTGTACCTCATTGAAATCAGCCTGCTTGGCGCGGCGGCGGTTCGTTTCCGCCAGGGCCCGTTCCATGGACCCCGTCATCTTGTCCGCGTAGAGAATCGCCCGACCATTGATATTTCGAGCCGCACGGCCGATCGTCTGGATCAAAGATCTCTCAGAGCGCAGGAACCCTTCCTTATCGGCGTCCAGAATCGCCACGAGAGAAACCTCAGGCAAATCGAGACCCTCACGCAGCAGATTGATACCTACCAGCACATCGAACTTGCCAAGCCGGAGATCGCGAATAATCTCCATGCGTTCCACCGTTTCGATGTCCGAGTGTAGATAACGCACCCGTACCCCATGTTCATTCAGATAGTCGGTGAGATCCTCCGCCATCCGTTTCGTCAACGTAGTGACGAGCACCCGCTCCCCTTTCTCCACCGTCGCCCGAATCTCGCCGAAGAGATCGTCTACCTGGGTTGATGCCGGGCGGACGATTACGTCCGGGTCCACCAGGCCCGTAGGCCGCACTACCTGCTCGACTGTCTGTCCGCTCCGTTCAGCCTCGTAGGGTCCGGGTGTGGCGGAAACGAAAATCATCTGTGGGCTCAAGCCCTCCCACTCATCAAAACGCAAGGGTCGGTTATCGAGTGCCGACGGAAGCCGAAAGCCGTATTCCACGAGCGTCTCCTTGCGCGAGCGGTCTCCCTTGTACATGCCACCTATCTGCGGAACGGTCACATGGCTTTCATCGATGATGAGCAGCGCATCTTTCGGCAGATAATCAAATAAGGTCGGTGGCGGTTCTCCCGGCTCTCGGCCAGAAAGATAACGCGAGTAGTTTTCGATGCCGCTGCAATAGCCGAGTTCTTTGATCATTTCCAGATCGAACCGGGTGCGTTGTCCGAGCCGTTGTGCTTCCACCAACTTGTTGTGTTTGTCCAGATACTCCAGACGATCGCGCAACTCTTCCTTGATGTCGTCCAGCACCGCCAGGATTCGCTCACGTGGAGTGACGTAGTGGGACTTCGGGAAGACCGTGTATCGAGGCACTCGATTGATGATCTCCCCGGTGAGCGGATCGAACACGGACAGATTCTCGATCTCGTCGTCAAAAAGCTCAATGCGCACAGCTTCCTTCTCCGATTCGGCCGGGAAGATGTCCACCACATCACCGCGTACTCGATAGGTGCCACGCTGAAAGGCCATGTCGTTCCGCGTGTACTGCAACTCCGCCAGACGCATCAGCACATAACGCTGATCGACCCGGTCGCCGCGATCGAGGTGCAGAACCATACGCAGGTAGGCTTGCGGGTCCCCAAGGCCGTATATGGCCGAAACGGATGACACAATTATGGCGTCCCGGCGTTCGAGCAACGCCTTGGTTGCCGATAAGCGCATCTGCTCGATGTGCGCGTTGATCGAGGCATCTTTCTCGATATAGGTGTCCGACGAAGGAACGTAGGCTTCGGGTTGGTAATAATCGTAATAAGAAACAAAATATTCGACGGCGTTATGGGGAAAGTACCCGCGAAATTCGCCGTAGAGTTGCGCCGCGAGGGTCTTGTTGGGGGCGAGCACAATCGTCGGACGTTGCACGGCCTCGATAACCTTGGCAACGGAGAACGTCTTACCGGAACCGGTAACCCCGAGGAGCGTCTGACAACTCAAACCCGTCTGAAGTCCCTCGATGAGTTCTGCTATCGCCTGGGGTTGATCACCGCTCGGTTGATAGTCCGCAACTACCTGAAAATCCGCGACAGCGTGAACCATAATGAGGAGGGTCCTGGCCTAAAAGGCCAAACATTGTAGTGATTCTACGCTCCATCGTCCTGCGGTTGACGGACGCGAACCGTGCGGACCAGCGGGAAGTCAGGCTGCTTCGACCGATTTATCCACCTGTACCTGCTGGGTTTGCTGGTTCCAGATTGCCGCCGCGGTCAGGTCGAATACGCCGTTGGTAAGGAAATCGAAGACCTCATAAACCACACCGTATACATATAGATCCGACGATTTCACCACGTCTAGGTAAAATTCTCTCAGCAGAATATTCGTCGGTGCGCGCTCCCCTAGAAAGTCACGCCACTGCCGAACGAGCA
>JAPUJX010000629.1 GCA_027295975.1 Gammaproteobacteria bacterium | reverse complement strand
CGAAGACCAGGACAACGATCCCCACTATTTGCAGAACGATTTTTAACGCGCCCATCTGTGGTCCCCGGAATATCCAATGTATGGGTGTCAATCGTATAAAAAATCCCGGCTGGATGTCGACTCGAGATTGAAGGCCATCCGCGGGACCACGGGTTTCGGCGGAATTGGCATCTTTTCATCCCGGGGCAAGGTGATTTATGGTGAATGAGCCCCATGCGAGTGTTGCCGATGTGAAATCAGGCCTGGGACGCATGACGCTGTTCCCGGAATTCGAGATGAGGAGGTAAACGTGGACTACCAGGAAATTATCTACGAAAAAGCCGACAGGGTAGCGACAATTACGTTCAATCGTCCCGAGCGTTTGAATGCGCTGACCCAGTCCATGCGGGCTGAAATTCTTGACGCCATCAAGGATGCGAGCGCGGACGACAACATGCGGGTTGTTGTTTTTAAGGGTGCGGGGAAAGGTTTTTGCGCGGGAGCCGATCTGACCCCGAAACCGAGTCCTTCCGGAGAACCGGCACAACCTGCGCCGAACAGCGGTCTACCTCGAGATGGGTTTCAGGAAACATTTGCCCGGGTGATGTGGGATATGTCAAAACCCGCGGTTGCATCGATTAATGGAGCCGCAGCCGGGCTCGGTTTTGGCATGGCGCTCAGTTGCGACATGAGAATCGCTTCGACCGCAGGCAAGTTTGCCGCGGCTTTTTCCCGCATCAGTCTGGTTCCGGAAGCCTGTATGACTTTCTATCTGCCCCGCATCGTTGGTTTGGCCAGAGCGGCGGAGATTCTCTATACGGGTCGACAGGTCTGGGCTGATGAAGCCCTGGGGATGGGTTTGGTCAATCAGGTGGTACCACCCGAGGAGTTGGATCACGCGGTTGACTCGATGGCGCAGACCCTCGCAAACGCCGCGCCCATTGCGATTCAATTGACTCGCCGGGAGTTGTATCGAGGCCTGGAAGGGACGTTTGCTGGCCAGCTGGAAATGGAACTGTTTCATCAGAAGTTCGTGGGTCGCACTCTGGATGCACGCGAGGGTCCACGGGCATTCATGGAAAAGAGAGAACCTGATTTCCAGGGTCGTTGAATATGCGAAAATCGGTGCATGCAGCCACTTTCTGGGCATACTGACCAGATGATGAGTCGTAAACCTCGGCTAAGTACTTGATTTTGATAGGCGGGTGATGTTGGTACGATGGTTGCTTAATAATTGTGCAGGGTCAGAGCCTGATTTTGCGTTAGAGACAAAACCGGTTGGGAGGTTCACGTCATGAACGTTGGTTATGTGTTGTTTGCGGGAGCATGCCTGTGTGTAGGCCTGGCCTTCCAATTCGGTGATCTGGAATTTGACGGCAGTGATGACGATGCTGTTTTCGACATCAACAGCTACTCGAGACCGGTTGGCGATAATTGGCAGGAACGGCAGAGTTCAAACTCTTCTTACCTCCGGACCCTGGAGGAGGGTGCCGATCTGGATGTTGTGGTCAACTCACTTGGCGAACCGGACTTTTCTCAAGACTTCGACAACGACGTAAAACTCCTGATGTACCGTACTCGAAGCGAGAGGACCGACCTGCGGACCACCAAGGATGAAACGGCAGTACTGGTATTTCGAGAAGGTCGTCTCATCGGCAAAAAGGATTCAAGCGACTGGTTCGGCGGCGTCCGGGCACGCGTAAACATCAGCACCTATTCCGAGGATCAGGCTGAGAACCGTCGCAAGATCGACGAACTGGGTACCGGCGCAAGCCGCGCGTCCATTATCAGTAAGCTCGGAAGACCGGATTTCGTCGACTATCCAGCCGAAAATCTGGAAATACTATCCTACCGGACACACTCCAGATCGCGGGATGGTTTCACGAGCCGGGATGAAGCAACCGCCCTGCTGCTCGATGACGGGGAGTTGTTCGCCAGAACCAACCCGGAGCAATAAGGCCTCTGGGCAACACCGATTCAGGCGTGCCCGAGAGGGCCAGTTCTTGAAAGCGATTGTATTCACGGAATACGGATCTACGGATGTGCTTCAACTCACCGAAGTCCCCACACCCGTTCCCGGCGATGATGAGGTTCTGGTAAAAGTCCATGCGGCTTCCATCAACGATTGGGACTGGGCGTATATGCATGGTGAGCCTTTTTTTACCCGCGTTTTTACCGGTTTCCTGAAACCCAGGCTAAATATTCGAATACCGGGCTGTGACATCGCCGGACAGGTCGAAGCCGTTGGCAAAAACGTAGAGCGATTTCAAGCAGGTGACAATGTTTATGGCGATTTATGTCAAAGTGGTTTTGGTGCATTCGCGGAATATGTCTGTGCACCGGAAACTGCATTGGCGCCGATGGCGTCCGGCATGACTTTCAACCAGGCGGCGTCCATACCTCAAGCGGCAATGTTGACCGTTCAGGGCCTGTTCGACGCTGGAAACCTGCAGGCGGGACAGAAGTTGCTCATCAATGGCGCCGGGGGCGGCGTGGGAACCTTTGGTGTCCAGATCGCCAGAACAATGGGCGTTGAAATTACCGCCGTTGATAGTTCGATCAAACTGGATATGTTGCGCTCGCTTGGTGCGGACCATGTCATTGACTACAGGGAAGAAGACTTCACCAGGAACGGTCGACATTACGATGTTATTCTGGATACCAGGACGAAACGTTCAATTCTCGACTGCGCGCGCTCGTTGAGTCCACATGGAGTCTACGCCACCGTTGGGGGTTCCATGCCACGAATCGTCCAGGCTTTATTGTTGGGTCCGTGGATATCACGGAGAAGCAAAAAGAAGATTCGAGTGGTGGCACTCAAGCCAAACAAGGATCTTGCTTACATGAACGAATTGTTTGAAGCGGGCAAAGTGACCCCGGTGATGGACGGACCCTACCCGCTGAGTGAGGTTCCTGAAGCTCTGCGGTATTTCGGAAAAGCAGAACATAAAGGCAAGGTAATAATAACGATTGTTTAATCTGTGGATTGCCCAGGTAGTATCCTGCGCGTATCGGGTATCTGAGATTTAAAGGGATGAACAATGACAGAGGTCGCGTTGATTGTCGGTGGGGGTTCGGGGGTGAGCGCCAGTTGCGCGAGACTGTTTGCCAAACAGGGCATGGGAGTGGCGATTGCCGCACGAAATCCAGGGAAACCCGTACTCACACGGTTGATGGAAGAACACGGAGTGAGCGTTTATGAATGCGACGCGGCAGAACCGGATTCGGTGGCCAGATTGTTTCGAGCCGTCAGCGAAGACCTGGGAAGCCCAAAACTCGTGGTCCACAACATCGACGGGAGAACCCAGCATATCTTTCGCAAAAAAATTACCGAAGCAGACCCGGAACTGGTACTCGACACGCTGAAAAACTCCGCCTACAGCGCTTTTCTGGTTGGTCAGCAGGCTGCCGCGGCAATGCTCGAGAACAGCCCCGACGAGAACGGTCATCGCGGCACCATCATCTTCACCAACGCAAGTGCCGCATTCAAGGGATATCCGAAGAGTGGAGCGTTTGCCATCGCCTCTCACGGCAAATCGGGCCTGGCCCAGAGCATGGCAAGAGAACTCATGCCGCAGGGCATTCACGTGGCCCACGTGCCGATAGACGCAGCCATCGGGTTCACCCAGGAAAACGGTTCGCGCGCGCATCGTCTGGCGGGCACCTCGGTGGACGACAACATGGCGGATCCGGACCAGATCGCACAAACCTATCTGCACCTGCACCGGCAACATCGGTCTACCTGGGCTTTTGAAGTTGTGCTCCGACCGTGGGTCGAGAACTGGTAACTGCCGCGACTTTTTTGATCGTCTCGAGGACCCCATATGACACAGGCACACTTCGGCGTAACACTTCCCCAGATCAAACGGCCCTGGATAGCCGCCGCGGACGCAGCGCGTGGTTTTGAGGCACTGGGATTCGATTCTCTATGGGTATGTGATCATCTGTACGGACCCCAGTCACCTCAACTGCCGATTCTGGAAGCCTGGTCCATGGTGTCCGCGGTTGCCGCCATCACCGACCGCGTGGAGATCGGAACACTGGTAACCCCGGCAGGAATGCGTAACGCAGCGCAACTCGGCAAAATCATAGCCACGGCGGACAATATTGCCGGAGGGAGAATAATCGCCGGACTCGGCGCCGGTTGGATGCCCCGTGAATTTACCGATTTCAACGTACCTTTCCTGTCGACGGGACAACGACTGTCCCAACTTGCGGAAACGGTTGCCCTGCTGAAGCGCATGTGGGGAGATGAGGAAGAGGTCTCTTTTGACGGTGAGTTCGTGACCGCCAACAACGTTGTATGCCAACCGAAACCTCCCCGTCAGGTGCCGATTCTCATTGGCGGCGGAGGTGAAAGAGTCACCCTCAAACTGGCGGCCCGGGAAGCGGATATCTGGAACAATCTGGCCGGTCAGCAGGCGGATCTTGCGCACAAGGTTGATGTGCTGAAGAGACATTGTGACGACGTCGGGCGCGACTTCGGCGAAATCACGGTGAGCCAGCAATGCCTTGTCACCATCGCCAGGGACGAGGCCAGTGCCGGACCGATGGCGGACCAGGCACAGAAAATCTTCGGTGGTCACATGGGTAACCCGAAGGGCCCGATTGCGATCACGGGGACGCCGGATCAGTGTTGTGAGGCCATTCAGAAACACATCGATCTGGAGTGCACCATGTTCGTCATGGAGTTCTTTGGAAAAGACACCCGGGAGCCTGCCCAGTTGTTCGCGGAAGAAGTCGTGCCGCAGTTCAGTGCCGCGGGTTGACCGGGAGCCGTGTCGAAGAGATTCTCAAGGCCGTAGTTATCGTTCTGGCCGTTGCGGCTGTACCTGTTTGGAGCGAATCGTCATCGACGGGGCATGGCTTTGAAGAAAAACCGATCTGTCCGACGATAAATGCGTTCGTCGTAAACCATGAGCAGATGATCGTCGTCGGGATTGACGAACAGATCGCTCCTCGCGACAACTTCGAACCCTGCATCGGTCAGCAACTCGATCGCAATTGCCGGATTCAGCCGGTGCAAGCGGGCATTGTCCTGTCCTTCCAGGCCGATGTGATCGGTAACCCCCAACACCCCGTCGGATTTTAAGGTCAGCCGTATGGCTTCGAGAAACCGGATGGTTTTGTCGCGGCCGTCCCGGTGGTAGAAATCGTGCAGAAGATTGCCCAGGAACGCCACGTCGATCTGGCCCGGGAGTGCAAAATCCTCGTAGCCGGTTATGTGCAGCACGGTGTTCGGTAGTCGGTTGTCGGCTAACCGCTCGTCCATGGTGCGTTGGTAATAGCCATCCGCGTAACGCGTAAGCACGCGCCGGGTATTGTGCGAATACACCTTGCCTCCCGGTCCTACCGCGGCGGCCAACATCTCGCTGGTGTAACCGGCGTAGGCGCCAACGTCCAACGCCGTCATACCTTTCCTCAGCCCTAGAAACATGAACGTCTCATAAGGTTTGCGCGCGGCATCCCGGGGCCGGTCGAACTCGTGCCGGTCCGGTTTCGCCATTTGCGAGGTGATGCGGGCCATCATCCCTGGGTCCGCCTGAGCGACGAACGACGCGGCCGCCGGGATCAGCAGAAGCGCGCAGAACAGATATTTCATGGGTGCCAGCTTGGCGAATTTATCCGTCATAACCATGAATCCCGACGATGATACCGTTCGGTCGAATTTTGCGAGAGTAGCGGGACTGACAGGCCATATCGAGCTTCCCTGGTGAAGGCTGTTCAAATTATGCTTAGGCTACCAACAACTTCGAGGCGAGACAGCAACATGAAACCCATCTGTTTGGTAATAGGTGCCGGTGCCGGCATCGGCGGTAATGTCGCTCGGCGTTTTGCTCAGGAAGGTTATCACGCGTGTCTGTGTCGCCGCAGTGACGAAGCTGGGCTGACCAGCATGGTCGAGGCCATTGAGAAGGAAAACGGCTCGGCATCGGGGTTCCTGCTCAACGCCGTCGAGGATGGCAGCATTGAAGAGCGCGTGGCCGCCATCGAGGCGGACATCGGACCCATCGAGGTCGTCGTTTATAATCTAGGCGCCCAGATTGGCGACAGGGCTCTGGCGGATACCAGCTACAAAGCGTTTGAGATGGGTTGGCGTCTGGGGACGTTTGGCTTGTTTCGCACGGCATCGGCCGTGTGCCCTGCCATGGAAGCACGTGGGAAAGGGACAATCCTGGTGACCTCGGCCACCGCAGCGGTGCGCGGCAACGGGGGTCAACACTCCCACGCGGCAGCGATGGGAGGGCGGCGCATGTTATGCCAGACCCTCAATGCGGAGTTTTCATCCAAAGGAATCCACGTTGCCCACATCATCATCGATGGTGCCGTGGACGCACCTGATACACTGGGCAAGATGCTTGGTCCGGAGAGGTTTCAGCAACTGAGAGAAACCAGGGGCTTGGAACATGACGGGCTTCTGCTGCCCACCGAAATCGCGGAAACCTACTTCTATCTAGCCCAACAACATCGGTCGGCCTGGACCTTTGAGATGGACATGCGTGCTTTCTCCGATAAGCCGTGGTGGAATCACTGAGATATTTGCCCGAAACATCTTGTGTGGGCATACGTGGAATCCGAAATTACTCTCCCGCATCCTCAATGGCGCCGACCATGGACTCGGCTTCACTTTCCAGCAGTCTTGCTCCCCGGAGAATATTGCCCATGGCATAGTTGCCTTCGTGACAGGCGTATTCATAAACCTTGCCATCACTTTTCCGCCATGAATACTCTCCGCTCCACGGTGCCGTCCATGCCGTTGGATCATCCACGGTGAAGTGATACAGCAGGTCGCCATTTTCGAGCATCGAAAAGCGTTCAACGAGATGCAGGTTTTCGTCGCCGCCGTAGAGGCCCGTATCTTCACGGAAGTTGGTGGTATCCACCACCAGGCTGTCTCCTTCCCACCAGCCGATGGAATCCCCGAGCCAACTGCGATGGCTTTCCGGCACATGTTGGGAATTGAGTCGGATAATTCGAGCGTCGTGCACCATTTCCAACAGAATCACAACGTGGTCTTCGGTCTGCACTATTCTCTTATAGTTGTTGTAGATACCCGGGAGCATGGGTGGCCCGGCGCTGAAACCCAACAAACACCGTTCGGCTAGGGCGAGATCTTCGGGGCCGTCGTACGGCCCGGGAACCTCTTCCTCCAGCCACCAGGCGGTGCCGGTATTTTTGTGGGTGAATGAACTGAAATTGTCCGCGACTTTTGCCTGGCCTTTGGCGGTCATTTTCGGTTGGCGACCATTGGGCGGGTCGACGATGATGGAAGTGCGGAACTTGCCGTCGATCTCGAAAGCATTCGAACCGGGGTCGATCCAGAAGGTGTTGTAACCGCCAACGTTACCGGCACCAAATGCCTCCCCGGAACCATCTCCCC
>JAPUJX010000628.1 GCA_027295975.1 Gammaproteobacteria bacterium | reverse complement strand
TCTCTTCTTCGCTACGTTTTTCATCCTCTATAGTTTTGTTTTCCTGAAACGATTCCCGCGCCTGTTGTTGATACTGGTCAGCAGCCTTGTCTTCTATGCAGGTTGGAACTACCGGTTCATTCCCCTTCTCGTGTTCAGTGCGGTCGTCGACTACTTCCTCGCTATAGGCATTCACAAAGCAACAGACGCGAGATCCAGGAAGCTGCTCCTGACCGCTTCGATCGTCACCAATTTAGGAATTCTCGCGACGTTCAAATACGCAGACTTCGCGATGGCGTCCGTAGTCGAGCTGCTGTCAATTTTTGGTTATGAAGCCTCCTGGCCCGTGCTCGCCCTGGTGTTGCCGGTGGGTATCTCGTTTTACACGTTCCAGAGCATGAGTTACACGATCGACGTGTACCGGGGAGACATGGAGCCTCGCCGGGGATTATTGCAGTTCACCGCCGCGCTGGCCTTTTTCCCCCAGTTGGTCGCAGGCCCGATCCTACGCGCAAGGCAAATTCTGCCCCAGCTCGAAAACCTGCCAACGGCAACCTGGAGCGGCGCCAAACACGGTCTCGTGCTGTTTACCTTCGGCCTGTTCAAAAAAACCATCGCAGATCTTCTGCCTGGATTGGTGGCTGTCGCTTTCGACGGCCCAGGTCCGGTAAGCGTTCTGGAAACCTGGACAGGCGTACTCGCTTTCGCGGCACAGATTTATGGAGACTTTTCCGGGTATACCGATATGGCGATCGGTCTCGGACTGTTGATCGGTTTCAAAATCCCCGTCAACTTTCGTTTACCCTACTTCGCGAGCTCACCGGTGGATTTCTGGCGCCGCTGGCATATTTCGCTTTCCAGCTGGTTGCGCGACTACCTCTATATCAGCCTGGGCGGCAACCGCAAGCGCCGTTACCGCAACATTCTCATCACCATGCTGCTGGGGGGCTTGTGGCACGGTGCCGCGTGGACGTTTGTCGTCTGGGGGTTGTTCCACGGCTGCCTGATCATTCTCACCCACCAGCTTTCGGCAAGCCATTTATTCAAAGGATTCAGTGATTCGAAACAACGGCCGGTGCGCCTGATCAAGTGGGCCTTCACGTTTTACCTGGTGCTGATCGGTTGGGTGCTTTTCCGGGCACCGGACCTCGAAGGCGCAATAACCGTGTTGTCGAACATGCACTTTTTTTCGCCGTCTCTACCCGAACCATCGCTGTACGCGGGCTTTTACTTCACGTTGACCATCTTCGCGCTTGCGATCATGCATATCGTCGACTGGGTCGTCATACGATTCAGCGAAGGCTTCGAACGCCGTAGATGGTTGTTGTGGCCGGTACTCGTTTTTGTTCAATTCATCTGCTTTCTCATCGGAGCGCCCAGTGACGCCTTCATCTACTTCCAGTTCTAAGCCGAATCCCAGAGAACCGCGCAGCGCTTTTGGCGTCGCGGTGAAAACCCTTGTTGCCGGTTTGCTGGTATTCGGGACCACCGTTGGGATCTACAACGCCCTGCTGCAACTTTTCTATGCGGGTGGTGGGGACATCAATGGGCGCATGTTGACTCAGCTCGAACTTCTACCCGGAATCGCATCGGCAAATCGCGATAAACACAGAGTGTTCGTGTTCGGTTCTTCCATGGTTCAGGCTGGATTCGAGCCTGTCGTATTCGACAAAAAAATGTCTGCCGAGGGAATTGAAACCATCAGCTACAACTATGGTGTCGGAAACCTGAACCCCGAGTTTCAGGAGCTGATCACCCGGCGTATTCGGGAGCAGTTTACTCAAAGCGACGAAAAACTGGCCCTGGTCCTGGTCGAATTCAATCCGTTTCAGGCAACAACTGCTCGAAAAAATTTCACCAGGGTCACGGCCGATCAAAACCTCGCGGTTCTCGGCAGTCTATCGGAACTCTGGAGAGCAACCATGGAGGACCCGACCAGAGGAATTCGGTTGTTCAACATCCGCTATCTGCGTAATGGTTTTTCCGCGGAACTCATCACCAGCATTCCCGCAATTTTCATGAGCAACCGGGGACCGAATGGCGCCTCGAAAGAATATCAGGAGGCAGCCGCGCGCAGCGGAGAACTTTCACGACGTTTCAGGGAATTGCGGGATGCGGACGCTCCCATCCAGGGGTCGGATCAGTGGAACGTCGCACTTCGCGGAGGCCGCATCGACAAGTCGGGACTTTCCACGGAGGCGCTTGCCGCCCTGGGGCAATGGGCACAAAGCGCCCGGTACCCGGGGTTCATGGAAAACGATCTGTTCCGGCGCGTCGAGACCGCAGACATTCTGGAACTCGGGTTCGACGACGAGGTCATCGAAGCCTTCGTCGCCATGGTTACCAACCTTCAGGCAGTTTCCGAATTAGTCGAGGTGATTCTCCTACCACGCAACACCGATTGGGTGACCTACACGCAGGAAGTGCAAATGCGACTCGACGAGGTGTTGGGACATATCGAAAACGCGACGGGTGTGAAGGTCAGAAACTTCCAGAATCACCCCGACATCACACCCGCACACTTTCTCGATACGACCCATTTATCCTATTACGACGGCATCGACATATTCACCGAGCTATTGGCGGACACCTACGCCGATGTGCTTCGGAAACAGCGTTAAGGCGCAAACCGCACCGAATTATTCGGCCTTCGAGCCTTCGAAAGTGCCGTCGCCAAGCTGGCCGTAGTCACAGGTGCCTTCCATTTTGTTACCTGAAACAGTCCCTTTGTAAGCGATCTTGCCTGCTTGCGAATCGAAGCTGAACTCAACCTCGTTTCCTTTGACGGTTCCCATCAGGCTCTCGCTGCCCAGGGCACCCGAATATTTGCCCGACAGGGCGCCATCTTCTCCTTCAATGAGTTCGATGGTTGCGGTACCCCCCTGTTGGCCTCCAAGGGAGACATTCAACGACCAGGTACCATTCAAGTGGTGGCCGGCAAAGGCGAACGGGGCAACCAGGCAAAACAGTATGCTCAGAGTTATTTTTTTCATGTGTTTCTCCTCCGTAGGCCCATCGTACGCCAGATCTTTGGCCGGTTAAACGATCTTTGGCGTGCTGAAACCTCCGCGGCGCAGGACGTGGCATGAAGAACGTGGGCTGGGCGAGGGCTCAATGCTCGGTTAGAATCCGTGCAACCGAGACCAGCCCCAAGCGGGTGGGTCTACCGTCGGAGAAAGGAAATGGGTTTCTTTGAAAAGTTACTGGATCCGGC
>JAPUJX010000627.1 GCA_027295975.1 Gammaproteobacteria bacterium | reverse complement strand
GGGTGCCGCCGTCCGCCTGGAGAATTCGACCTTCCGAAGCCGCGTGCGCGCCTGTGTATGCGCCTTTTTTGTAGCCAAAAAGCTCCGCTTCGAACAACGAATGGGTAATGGCGCCGCAGTCGACGGTGACCAGCGGGGTTTCGCTTCGTCTGCTGTATTCGTGTACGGCGCGCGCCAACAGTTCTTTACCGGTGCCGCTTTCACCTACAATCAGAATGGTTACGTCCGTTGGAGCTATACGACGCAGAGTCTGCATCACGTCCTCCATCACTTTGGACTCATAAACCAGCTTTGAGTGGTGCAGCGCATGGCGCAGTTCGAGCACCTCTCTGCGTAATTCGCGTTTTTCCCGTTCCGTCTTCTGAATCTGACTGGCGACCAGCTCAAACCGATCGAGCGCCAGCGCCACCTGATTCGATAAAGCGTTGACGAATATCAGATCGGTTGCGTCCAGATGAAGGAGCGTTTCGTTACCGTCGATCAAAAGACAGCCGACGTTCTTTTCGGCTGCCATCAGCGGTAGCGCGTAAGTCAATCGCGCTGAATCTTCGCCGTCCGACGGTTCGGTGATCTGCTCCATTTCCCGTGTCTGCGACGCGCGGCGTACGAGGGAGAGTCTCGCCGTGTCGAGCTCCTTGTCGGGTATCAGGTGTTCCGAAACGTCCGTTTGATCCCTTCTCCTGGTTGCGATCACTTCCAGGGTGTTGTCCTCGCCGCAGCGCACCAACGTGACACCATCGGTCCAGAATCTGGTGTGGAGCAGGTCGACAAAAGCTTGGGCCAATGCAACGGGATCGGGTATGGATGACACCATCGCCACCGATTCCCACAGCAGCAGCATGTTGCGATAGTCTTTTTCCGCGTCCGCCGTGAATATTCCGCTGTCCGGGTGAAAATGGTTGATGTCGTCGCTGGCGTCCGCTATCGAAATCAGCAGCACGCCGGCGTCACCCGCAAGTTTGGCTTTGTGCAGCGCGTGTTCCGCCAGGCGGATCAAGTTGGGAGGAGTGCTCGACTCGAGGGGTAGATCTTCCGGGTTGACCGTTGCGCCGCCAACGGTGAAGGTGAGGTCGAGTCCACCGTCCAGATACGCTTCGTCGCTCAGGGCCCGCTGGAACTTGTGCGCAACTATTTCGACTTTTTCCAGTGAGGTTGCAGGTAAAATGAGACCGAATGCTGCACCGCCGCAGCGAAACAGGCGATCGGAATTGCGCATACAACTGCCGAGCCGTCGCGCGATTTCGCGCAGCGCGCCGTCACCCTTCTCCCTCCCGTAACGGTGATTTACCATGACGAAGTCATCGGGGTTGATCAACAGCACCCCCAACGGTTGCTGATCCCGAGCGGCCTGAACAAGGGCGCTTTTCAGGACAGATTCGTATTCGGTCCGCCCGGGCAGTTGGCTGACCGGATCTCTCAGCGATCGCGTGAGGTCGAACACCCGGCAGAAAAGTCGAGCCGCCAGGGACGTCAAGTCACCTAACACATCCTCCTGGCAGATTTCATCGCCATCGAGATTCCATAACCTGAGCACCGTCTGGATCGGAGGAAGTGAAGACGCACCAATACACAAAAAGCCTTCCGGAATTCCAGCACTCAGCGCCGACGGAAATTCTCGCCGTTCCCACTGCGCATCGTCTGCAGAGACCGCTCGACTGACAAGTACTGCAAAAGGCACTTCCAACAGAATGCTGTGACCGTCCGCACTGACACGTTGTCGGGGTTCGCAAGCCAGGGGTCGGCCCTTGAACTCACCGTGTACGAACGACCATGCCGCCTCATCGCTCGAAAACTCCGGAATGGTGGAGCGAACGGTGGTGCTGACCAGCAGATCGTGGTTTTCCAACGGTGGATTGTAGAGCAGGACCGACAGATCCGGATCGCCACAGATGGTCCGTAACGCAGCAGCGAAGTCTTTCAGCAGGACCGGAATTTCTGTATCCATGAGCTTGAAACCGCGGGAACTACGCTCTGCCTCTTTTCGCAAATATAGTGGTTTGCCTGACCTTGAACGGTAGCGAAGTTGGGCTGATAAAAACGGGACGCGAGTCGAAATTTTGGGGGATTGAGCCACTATTCTGGCGCAGAAGCGCCAAAGTGAGGCGCTGTTGGTAGTTTGCACGGGGATCCTTTCTGGCTGTGCGTACCGTACTTGACGGGTGGGATTCCATTGTTTTTACTTTCCCGGTCGTACATTCCCTGGGACAGGTGTGATGAGGCGTGTGTTACCCTGGTTGCCGCTCGTCGTAGCGCTACATGCGGTACCTGCTATGGCGGAACAGAAAGTTGCAACATGTACGTCATCGCGTTTGCAGGATAGTTGCACACCCGCTGCCGCGTCCGTCGAAAAAACCAGAAGAAAAATTGTGTTGGGCGGTAAAATGGAATTTACCAAATCTTTGAGCCTCCCGGAGCAATCACTCGAATCCCCGAACGCCTGTCATGCCGAGTTAGCTATTTCCTACGCGCAGATGAACGATAGGATTCGCGTGGAGACCAAGGTCGTCAATGAGGCGTGCATCATTTCCAGCGGAGACTTTACCCTGCGCGTTCGCTCCACCGATGCGCGGGGAGAATCGCGCACCCGAACGTTTTCTGAATTCTGGCTGCGGACCGAGGACGGACCCATCGAATTGACCCGGTATTACCCTATGGAGGGTGATGTCGATCTTCTCTGGGTAAGGGTTGGAACTACCGCCAGAACGGCTTGCACCTGCGATGCCAGTCGATCTGGTGCTGATTCGAACGACACCAGGAGTCGGTAACCGTCACCTGACGAATTGGAACGAATAGAGGGTGAATGGGCTTCACGGAGTGGGACCGTGGAGATACGGTTGGCGTAGTTTCACTATATTTTGTCGTAATATCGCAAGAACGACAAGTTGAGGTTTGTTATGTTACGCCCCTGCATCCATGGGGAGACTACCATGCCAACCTGCTTTCGCCATTTTGCGATCAACGCGGACGACGTTCAGCGAGCTAAACAATTTTATGAGCAGGCGTTTGGCCTGGATTTCACACCCTGGGGTCCGCCTGACTTCTACCAGGTGAAAAATGTTGGCGACGGCGTGATGGGTGCTTTGCAGGAACGCCGCGAACTCGTGGCGGGAAAGCGCGCCAACACCTTCGAAACCACCCTCGGTGTCGACGACATAACAAAAACTCTGGCGGCCATCGAAGCCAACGGCGGCAGGATCGTCATGCAGCCGTTTCGCATTGAAGGCGTGGGCGAGCTGATTTACTTTGAAGACACCGAAGGCAACATCTGCGGCGCGATGCAGTACGAACCGGGTCTGTGGGGCTAACCACCCCTCGCAACGGCATTGGGGACGGTTTCGACGTCCGTTCCCTGGGCTTGTCCTATCGAGACGGTTTCACCGTTGGCGAACACACTCACCCCTGGGGACAGCTTGTTTACGGGATACGCGGAATGATGCGGGTCGCAGCCGGTGACGCGGTATGGTTCGTGCCGCCAACCCGGGCCATCTGGTTGCCGCCGGGGCGACCTCACAGAATTGTGATGCAGGGCAACGTTGCCATGCGCACCCTCTACGTCGCGCCCGGGCGCACCATTGGTCTGAGAGACGAGGCAGTAGCGCTGGAGGTTTCGCCTCTGTTACGTGAACTGATCCTGCACATTGTAACGATGGGCATGTTGGATCCGAACAGAGTCGAGCACGACAGGCTGGCGGGCGTGTTGACCGATCTGATTGCCGAGGCGCCGCCGGGCAATCTGCGACTGCTGCTGCCTACCGATCCCCGCGCTCGCGCGGTGGCCGAGTGGTTTCAGGCAAACCCTCACGAGCGGCGTAGTCTGGATGCGATGACGAACCGGACCGGAGGCTCACTTCGCACCCTGCAGCGGCTTTTCGCCAGGCAGACGGGAATTTCCATGGAGGCCTGGCGGCAGAAGGTACGGCTCATCAATGCAGTGGCTTGCCTTACGGACGGGGCTAATGTGACGGACGCGGGACTTGCCTGTGGTTATGACAGCACAAGCGCCTTCATTGCCGCTTTCAAGAAACAGTTCGGGGTGACCCCGGGGCGTTACTGCGAGGTTGAGGCGGTGCCGTCCGGTTTTGAAATGTAAGACTGAACGCGAGCGGCAGAAAAATGTCAGAATTGCCTGAAGTTCACTAACTGGCGAAAACGCGATGATCACACGGCGAACGGCCCTGGCATGGGGGTCAACGGTATTTGTTCTTGGCGGCGTTACTCGTACGACGTCGGCGAATGATGTTTCACTTGAACGGGCGATTGAGGAATCCGATCTGATTTATCTCACCCCGATTCGTTCGAACGGTACGGAAAGCCGTTGTCAGGCGGAAGTCTGGTTTGTTGCCGATGGGGGAGATCTTTTTGTGGTCACCGATTCGAACACATGGCGCGCCCACGCTCCGCGCCTCGGTCTCGATCGTGCCCGTGTCTGGGTTGGCGATCTGGGCACCTGGGGCGACACGGATGGCAAATACAGATTCTTACCCCGCCTGGAAATGGTAGCGACCCAGGTGCGGGCAACGGATGTCATCGAACGGGTGCTGGAACGCTTCGGTGACAAATACGCAATGGAGTGGGTGGTCTGGGGTCCCAGATGGCGTAGCGGATTAGCCGATGGATCACGGGTGATGTTACGTTACCGGCCTCGTACATAAAGGACTCAGGAAGGTGCGATGAGCTACGAATTCGTCGAATACGAAGTGGTCAATCGGGTTGCGCGCATCACTACCCGTCGCCCGGATCAACGCAATGCCCAGAGTCGCCGATTACTCGAGGATCTCGACGAGGCATTTGCGGCAGCGGCCGAAGACAGAGGTGTTCACGTTATCGCGTTGTTTGGTTCCGGCGATCACTTTTCAGGCGGTCACGATCTTGGCTCGGCTGAAGAGTTGGCGGATAGAGAACAACGCCCCTTGCAGGCGGGCGTACGTGGACGCTTCGATCACTCCCGTGAACAGTTCGTGGAACGAACCATGCGCTGGAGAAATCTGCCGAAGCCGACCATCGCCGGAGTGCAGGGGTATTGCATATTCGCCGGTTGGATGATTGCGTCGGCGATGGACATCATTTATGCCGAGAAAGACGCGATGTTTCTCGGTTCGAACTTTCAGTTTTTCAACATCCCATGGGACATCCATCCGCGTAAAGCCAAGGAGTTGCTCTACGAGAGCCGGTTCATCGACGGTGTTGAAGCCAGGGAACTGGGATTGGTCAACCGGGTGTTCGCCAGAGACGAACTACGTTCTGCGGTCATCGGCTACGCCGAACGAATCGCGAAAAACGACCCGTTTCAGCTCAGGATGATGAAGATGGCGGTAAATCAAATGCAGGATACTCAAGGATTTGCCGGGCACATCAATGCCGCCCACACCATGCATATGCTTTCCGCAGGAGGCGAACGTGACCCGGGCTACGCCCTCGAGGTTCCCGCGGGTGCGCGTCGACCGATGGTCGAGCGGGCATTCGAACACTTCCGTTTGAACAAGAGCCGGGAGGAGTAGCGGCTATTCTTCGTCGATGAGTCGAACCAGCGTTTTGCCGAGGTGCGTCGGGAATCCCCCCATGCGTCTTCCCGGTCGTCTAATTCATACGTAGTGCAACCAGTGCTCGAACTCCGGAACTTGTCCAGCCTGGATCTCGCGCAATCGCGTTTTCAGTCTACCGCTGACAGTCCCCATGTCGCCGTTGCCGATAGGCTTGCCGTCGATCTTCACTACCGGCCAGACCCCGATTGAGGAGGCCGAAAGGAACACCTCGCTGGCGACATAAAGATCATTCTCTGTGAGATCTTCCTCCCGGCACCCGATACCCATGGACGGCGCCAGCTCCAGAAGGCTCGATCG
The DNA here is from genome assembly GCA_027295975.1 of Gammaproteobacteria bacterium. GTDB lineage: Bacteria > Pseudomonadota > Gammaproteobacteria > Pseudomonadales > Azotimanducaceae > SMWK01. The sequence goes on along the minus strand of JAPUJX010000627.1, from coordinate 1,596 downwards.
GGTGATGCCGAGCAACACATGTTCTGCAGGGGGCGTCTTGAGGGCGCCGTTTTCGTCGACAATGAAAATGTTCGAGGTCGGAGCTTCTGCCACGTTGCCGGCGGCATCCAGCAGAATGATGTCGTCGAACCCTTCATTGCGCGCTTTCCATTTCTCGATCATGGGAGAGGTGTAGTTTGCAGCGACCTTCGCTTTGGGGGAAATGATGTCTTCGCGCCTGCTGCTGATATCGCGGGCGATCTTGAGGGAAAGTAAGCGAGCGGAGTGATACTCGCCTGGGTTGTTGTCGATGATGTCCGTTTTGCTGTCGTAGGCTGCGATCAGAACGGATACCGTAGGATCTTGTGGAACCAGCTCCACCTCGAGAGACGGAATGATTGCGCTGATCTTCAGAGACATGGCACCCGGATTCTGGCGCACTGTTTCCACACTGGCTTCGATCAACTCCTCGGTCGAGTAAGACAAAGGTAAGCCGGTAATTCTGCATGTGGTCACCAGTCGGTCGATATGTGACGCCAGCCGAAATACTGCGGTTCCCCTGATGGTGTTGTGAATGCTCGTGTAGTCGAAGGCGAGGGAACCCCGTTGCAGGCTTTGTGAGAGCACGTGGACGGTGGCCGCTTCCCATTCCACGAAGGAACCATCGCGCCAGATTTTTCTAGACATTGTCATCCATGATTGCCTTTGGGTTTGTCTTACTCAAGGGGCTCCCCAGAATGGGCTCGACGGCCAGGAGACGGTATTTCCGTCGTAACATAAACCCGGTACACGATCGCTCTCCAGCAGCAGGGGCCCGTCCAGGTCGACAAAACGAACAGTTTGCGTCATTTGAGTTATTTGTGCCTCCTTTTGGGCGAGGAGCAAAGCGGGCGCCATGCTCAGCGACGTAGCAACCATGCAGCCGATCATGATCTCCAGTCCCAGCGCCTCCGCGCGATATTTTATTTCCAGGGCATGCGTCAGGCCGCCGGTCTTGTCGAGCTTGATGTTGACCACCTGGTATTTTCGCGCAAGCTCCGCCAGATCGACCTCTCCGCGAAAGCTTTCGTCCGCGCCGAGGGGTACGGGGCAGCGATAGTCGACTAACCTGGTATCATCATCGGCCGGTAGTGGCTGTTCCAGAAGTTCGACGCCGATATCCGCCGCGATTGCAGCGATTTTGGAGAGATAGTCGAACGACCATCCCTCGTTGGCGTCGACGATGAGCCTCGAGTTCGGTGCTCCCTGGCGCACGACCCGCAGCCGATCGATATCGTCTGTCGTATCAATGCTGCCGAGTTTGATCTTCAACAGGGGTCGGTGACCGTGTTGCTCGGCTTTTGCACGCATCTCTGCGAGCGTACCCAGCCCGATGGTGAAGGCGGTGATCACCGGCTCTGGTTTGTGCAGATTCGCAAGCTCCCACACCGGATGCCCGGTCTGTTTTGCCTCCAGGTCCCACAGAGCGCAGTCGAGCCCGTTCCGGGTCGCGCCCGGGGGTAAAATTTCCGTCAGACTTGCCCGCGTTATCTTCTCTGTCACCGATGTTTTCAGGGCACCGATGACATCGAGAGTCTGCTCCACGGATTCGCCATAATGCGGGTACGGTACGCACTC
>JAPUJX010000626.1 GCA_027295975.1 Gammaproteobacteria bacterium | reverse complement strand
GTCCATGCCCATCACGCTAGTCCCAGCCCAGAATACGAGGATTCTGGACAGGAACTAACTAAAGAAAATACTGGACCAACGAATCGAGGTGGCGGTAGCCGAGAGGGGTCGCGGCCAGGCGCTCCTCTCTTACCAAACCCTGATCAACCAATGCCCGCCACCGCTTGGCGATGACTTCGAATGGAAGACCGGAACGTTCCGTGAACAGTTCGAACGAAACTCCGGCGGACAACCGTAAGGCGTTCATCATGAACTCAGCCGCTACTTCGCACTCTTGCAGCCGATGGTGTTTGGTTGCCAGCGGATCTGCCAGATAGAGTCGAGGCTGGCGCGGTTTACTGGTACGAACGATGTTGGTGGCACGGCTGCGCTTACCGTGCGCGCCGGCACCCGCGCCGAGGTAGTCGCCAAACGTCCAGTAGTTGAGGTTGTGAAGGCATTGGTGAGAATCCCTGGCGTAGGCGGAAACCTCATAACGTTGGTAACCGGCGTGGGCCAGCAGCGCATGACCCTCTCTCTCCATATCCTCAACGGTACTCTCGGACGCGAGAATCGGTGGGCGTCTGGCGAATTCGGTTTTCGGTTCAATGGTTAGCTGGTACCAGCTGATATGCTCCGGTGAGAGCGCAATCGCCGAACTGAGGTCGAACATGGCGTCGTCTACAGTTTGTTGGGAAAGCGCATACATCAGATCCAGATTGATGTTGTCGAATCCGCCCGCCCGCGCTTTCGCAAAACTCTCGATCGTTTCAGAAGCCGCGTGAATTCTGCCGAGACGCTCGAGTTGAATGTTTGAAAAACTCTGTGCTCCCAAAGACAGACGGTTGATTCCGGCAGAACGATACTCTTCGAATTTGTGATACTCGGTGGTGCCTGGATTTGCTTCCATGGTCACTTCTGCGTCAGGGGAGATAACCGAACTCAGGTCCTCCAGCAATTCCGCGAACGCTGCGGGCGAAAAAAGGCTGGGCGTGCCGCCTCCAAAAAAAACGGTCTTAATCGAGGCCGCGTGCACATCCGCGAGTTGTATCGTCAGATCCCGCCGCAAAGCACGAAGATAGCCCATTTCGTCCAGTGTTCCGGACAGTGGATGAGAATTGAAATCGCAATAAGGACATTTGCGCACGCACCACGGAAAGTGGACATAGAGGCTCAGTGGAATTGTTAGAGCAGTGGTGCCAGCTTCGCGCATAATTCTTGGACGGCCTGTCCGCGGTGGCTGATTCTGTTTTTCGTCTGGGAATTGAGCTCTGCAGAGGTTTGTTGCAGTCCGGAAACGAGGAAAAGTGGGTCATAACCAAACCCGTTAGTCCCCTTGGGTTCGGTCACGATGGAACCGTGCCATTGGGCAGTGGCGACCACCGGAGCGGGGTCCTCGGCATGGCGCAGGAACACGAGTGCACAATAAAAGTGCGCGGAACGGGAAGCGTTTTTGCGATTGCCAAGCAATGTCAGAAGCTTGTTGTTGTTGTCCTCATCCGATGCATCGTTCCCGGCGAAGCGGGCCGAGTGAATACCTGGTTCGCCCCGTAGAACGTCAACCACCAGTCCCGAGTCGTCGCTTAGTGCGGGGTATCCACTCATGCGGCTTACATGACGGGCTTTCGCCAGGGCGTTTTCCACAAAAGTCATCCCGATCTCCGGGACACTCGCGATACCGAGTTCGGCTTGCCCGACGAGGTCCAGCGCCCATGGTGCGAGTAGCGATCGGAATTCCTTCAATTTACCTTCGTTGTTTGTCGCCAGAACAATTCTCATGGTTTATTCCCGCTGGTCTAGTTGGACGTCAGTGCCTTCCCGGCGTCCAGAAAGATTAGCGCTGTTTTGTCCCAGGCTGTTTCGTCATCCACCACCGCTCCCCAGCCGGTAAAAGGCGATGGCACCGAAAAAGTTGGGAAACAAGTTCATCAACGGCCGATTGAGGTGTTTGGAATCTGCAACGAATCGCTCGATGATGCGAACACCTTTGTCCCGACAAAGCCGCTCGAAGTCGCGAAACGTACATAGGTGAATATTGGGTGTATCGTACCATGAATACGGTAGGTGTTCGGCAACTGGCATTTTTCCGCGCAGGATGAAGTACAGACGGCACCGCCAGTAGCCAAAGTTTGGAAACGTAACGATACATTCTTCTCCGATTCGTAACATGTCGGTCAACATCAGATCCGGAGACTTTACCGACTGCAAGGTCTCCGTCATTATCACCATATCGAAGCTGTCGCTCGCGAAGTTGTCGAGGCCCTGATCGAGATTTTGCTCTATCACGTTGACACCTTTGTCAATACAAGTTGTGATGTTGTTACTGTCAATCTCCAAACCGTACCCGTTAACTTGTTTTGTTTTTTGCAGATGTGCCAACAAATCGCCTTCGCCGCAACCAAGGTCCAGCACCCGTGCGCCTGGATTGATCAGATCCGCTATGATGGCGAGATCAGCACGCACCGCCGGCCTCGCGGTGCAACCGATTCATATAGGTGCTCAGTACCTTGAAATAACGTGAAATTGGTAACAGGAACGAATCGTGTCCATGATCCGATTCGATGACCGCGCTTGCCACGTTTTTGCCCGCTTCAACCAACGCGTCGACAATCTCTTTTGATCTTTTCACCGAGAACCGCCAATCCGTAGTGAAGGAGATAACGCAGAACTTACATAACGCGTTGGACAACGCGACAACCAGGTCGTCTTCGTATGGCCGCGCCGGATCAAAATAGTCGAGTGCCCGGGTCATGAGCAGATAGGTGTTTGCGTCGAACTGTTTCGAGAAAGATCGACCCTGGTGGTGCAGATAACTCTCTACCTGGAACTCAACGTCGAGACCGAGGCTGAGGTCGCCGGATTTGAGTTCGCGACCGAACTTCTGTCGCATGCCATCGTCGGAAAGATAGGTCACGTGCCCGAGCATCCGCGCCAACATCAAACCGATGTCGGGGTTTACGCCATGCTCGCGATACTTTCCGTGGTGATACTCGGGGTCGGTGAGGATTGCCTGGCGCGCTATCTCGTTGAAAGCGATGTTCTGTGCGGAAAGTTTTGCCGCACTGGCGATGAGTACCGCGGCGCGAAGGCGATCGGGAAAATCGATGGCCCATTGCATGGCCTGCATGCCCCCGAGGCTTCCCCCGATAACGGCGGCAAATTGCTGGATACCGAGATGATCCGCCAGCAGTCTCTGGCTGCGCACCCAATCGCTGACGGTCACCAGCGGGAATTCGGGACCAAACGGAGTACCGGCGGTTGGGTTGATAGAGCGTGGCCCGGTACTGCCATGACAGCCGCCGAGGTTGTTGAGACTGACCACGTAGAAGCGCCGGGTATCGATGGGTTTGCCGGGACCGATGCAGCTGTCCCACCAACCGGGGCGGCTCTCTGCTGCCTCATGGAAACCCGCGGCATGGTGATGACCGGACAGCGCATGACATACGAGCACGGCGTTGCTGGCCTGGTCGTTGAGTTCTCCGTAGGTCTCGTAAACGAGTTCGAACCCCTCGAGGGTTTCCCCACACTGAAGCGCAAACGGCTGCTGGTGCCGATATGTTTCGGGTATCACCAAGCCGACGGAATCGGCGCTCGACAGATCGGACATCCGTGATTCTACCGTGTATGGAACCGAGTGGACGGCGAAGTCTAAAACACTGACTGGGCAAGCAGAAGGGTCAAAAACGGCTAATCATTAATCTCCGATGCCACCCTGCCGGGGCGATCTACCCGAATCAGCTTGATGGGGCTGCTGGCACCACGCTCGATATGAACCGCGCTTAAGAGAGGTGGCGAATGCGTCGGCAAGGAATTTCCTGAGGGCGGAGTTCGCCTTCCCGGCAACCGGTACCGCATGGAGCCGCACCACGGCATGACCCGCTTTCGGCGTGTCCCAACGCGTTGTTTTGGAGCGGGTTATGACCTTACACGTGAAGCGCGCACTGCTTTGCGTCAGAGGTTTCATCTCGAGGACATTACAAGACAGACACCAGAATCTGCGGCAGGATGATCACCCCGATTACATGGAAGACCATTAAAACCAGCATGGGAGAGAAATCGAGCCCACCCATGGGTGGCAACAAACGCCTTGCCGGGGCCAGAAAAGGCTCCGTGATCTGCCGCAGCAGCATAAGTATTGGCTGCTGGTTGCCGGGGATGAGAAAACTCGCGAGGATAACGATAAGGATTAGCCACTTAATGCCGAGAAACAACAACATCACTCGATACAGACTAACCACCAGAGTCGAATAAACGTCCATGGCGCTTCCGAACAGGGTGGCGAGGGAAACCAGTAATACGATCTGGGTGATCCATACCGCAAACAGCGCAGCAAAATCGAAGTTCCTGTAACCAGGTAATACAACCCTTATGGGTCGCAGCAGCGGGTCGGTGAACCGAATGATTCCTTGAGAAATTGGGTTGTAGAAATCCGCCCGGCAGGCTTGCAGTAGAAAGCGTGCGATGAGTAACACCGCCACCAACTGTAGAATCGCTTCGATCAGATATCTTAATACTTCGTTCATTAGTCTCCAAATTCCTCGGCTAGTTCTTGTGCCCTTCGGGCTGCCCCGGCGACGGCCAGCCTGACGCTGCCGCTGACGTTTTCACTATCCAGTATAGATAACGCGCGTTCCGTCGTCCCGCCGGGAGAGGTAACGTTTCCACGCAGTGTTGCGGGTGATGGATCGCCGTTGCGAGCCATGCAGGCTGCGCCGTAGGCAGTTTCCAAGGTCAAAAACAACGCGGTTTCACGTTCCAGTCCCAATTCGACAGCCTCCTCCACCATGGCTTCCATCAGGTAGAAAAAGTAAGCGGGACCGCTGCCTGAAACGGCCGTGACGACGTCGAGATCGGCTTCATCGCTCACCCACAGCACCTTGCCGGCCGCTTCGAGAATGTGATGGGCGGTTGCATGCTGATCTGCGGTGACGTTTGTATTGGCGTACAACGCGGTGACGCCAACACCCAGAAGGGCGGGCGTGTTTGGCATGCAGCGCACGATGGGTTGCCCTGCGCTGGTCCAGGCTTCGAGGCTGCCGATGGGCACCCCCGCGGCAACTGAAATCAGGAGTTGGGTTTCGTCGCGGTTCGTCAGGCTGGTGAGCACCGCTCTGAGCACCTGGGGTTTGACGGCGGCCACTATGACGTCCGCCCCGGCAACGGCCGGGACATTTGCGGCGTAGGTGGTGACTCCCAGCGCTTCTATGAGTTTACGTTGCTCGGGCGAAGGATCGCTGGCGCAGATACCGGCCGGATCATGTCCACTCCTGATTAATCCGTTGATCAGGCTGCGCGCCATGTTGCCTGCCCCGACGAAGGTGATCCGCGTGGTGTCGTGTTTATCGCTCGTTCGTTTGTCGTTCAAAGGCGTCCTTGATTTCTCGGTCCGAATATTGCGGTGCCTACCCGTACATGGGTCGCACCGGCGGCGATCGCCTCGCGAAAGTCCCCGCTCATTCCCATGGAAAGTGTATCCCACTGGTTTGCCGCTGGCCGCAGGGACGTAAAAATTTCCGCGAGACGCGCGTAACTTTTCCCGGGGTCGGAAGAGCGGTCAAGCATGGTCATCAGCCCGCGAACCCTGATCCTCGGCAGATCCGCCAGAACACGGAGCAGCCGGGAAGCGTCTTCCGGGGCTACACCGGCCTTGTTCGGGTCTCCGTCGACGTTCACCTGAATGCAAAGGTCGAGAATTTTGTTTTCGGGACATTGTTCGCTCAATCGGCGGGCGATTTTTACCCGATCTATCGTATGTATCCAGTGAAAGTATGTCGCGATTGCGCGGGTTTTGTTTGACTGCACCGCTCCGATGAAATGCCAGCGCAACGGCAGATGGGCCAACGCTTCAATCTTGGGGATTGCCTCTTGCAGGAAATTTTCTCCGAAGTCCTGAATTCCCGCGGATGCCGCGGCGGCGATGTCCGTGGCGGGCTTGCGTTTCGAAACGGCGATCAAACTAATGTCGTCAGGGTTTCGATCCGCCCCGCGGGCGGCCAGGCTGATGGCGTCTCTGGCCGCCGCGATGTTTTCGGAGATGGACTGCAAAGCCATATTGCCAACGGTGTCTCAGAATTCGCACGCCTCCCCGGTAGCATCGATTAGAGCGTGGTTAATCAGTAACTTAGATAATACTATAGGTAAGTCCGGCATGGGTTTTACCGGTTGGGTCGTGGCGGACGTAAGAAGCAGACAAGGATAGCCAATGGATATCACCGAACTCCTCGCGTTCAGCGCGAAGCAAGGCGCTTCCGACCTGCATCTCTCGGCGGGTCTGCCGCCCATGATTCGGGTGGATGGTGACGTAAGACGCATCAATTTGCCTCCCCTTGAGCACCAGGAGGTGCACTCGCTCATATACGAGATCATGAACGACAAGCAGCGCAAGGACTATGAAGAGTTCCTGGAAACCGACTTTTCGTTCGAAGTACCCGGTGTTGCGCGTTTTCGGGTGAACGCCTTCAATCAGAATCGCGGCGCTGGCGCGGTATTTCGGACAATTCCCTCCAAGGTCCTCACCATGGAGGATCTCGACATGGGTCAGGTCTTCAAGGACATCTCGATGGTCCCTCGCGGCCTGGTCCTGGTGACTGGACCGACCGGTTCGGGTAAAAGCACCACCCTCGCGGCGATGGTGGATTTCATCAACGACAAACGTTATGACCACATCCT
>JAPUJX010000625.1 GCA_027295975.1 Gammaproteobacteria bacterium | reverse complement strand
CCCTTCAGCGCCGCGCCCTCGAGTACACCTCGCGCAAGCCTCGATATTCAGCGCCAGCGGGTCGACGTCCAGGAGATGGCGACGCATTGGATGTTGTTCGTAATCCCAGCTGTCTTTCACGGTCCGGAACCCGAACGACGCACCGGTCACGTAGTCGAACACATCTGCCCTGGCTTCGAGCAACACTGTCAACGAGGGCGTGAAACCGTGGTAGAGGACCCCTGCAACACAAAAAAAGGGCGCCATGGCAGGCGCCCTTTCACCTCCGTTATAGGCTTCTACTAGCTACCGAAGTTGTACCGCAACGACGCGCCGTAGATACGCGGTTCCGTCAACTGGTAGTTCCGGAAGTAACCGGACGTATCCGAGGTCACGTAATGACCGGTGACGTTGTCCTCATCGCCGATGTTGCGAATCCAGGCTCGCACCGTCCACTTACCGTTGCTGCTATCGTAGATGAGCGACGCGTTGTGCTGATCCCAGCTGTCGATGTCATCACCGCGGGCGTTGAACTCGCGAGCAAAGGAATCATCCTGCCAGTAGTAATCCCAGCGCCCCGTGAGCGATCCGGCGATGGCCGGAATGCCCCACGTGTAGGCAATGCCCAGATGAATGGTGTTCTCCGGTGAGTTGGGCAATGAATTGCCATCGAGATCGAACGGAATACCTTCCACGGTTTCCACGCCAAACGCATCGGCACATGACCTTGATATGATCGCCGGAGTCCCATCGGGATAAAGCACCCCGGGGGTTGCAGTGGCGGAAATCGACGTCGGCCCCCCCGGAACAACCGCGCACCCAAAACCTATCAGGGAAGGGATCACGGGATCGAGCGTGGACTTTCGCGCAGCGTACAGAAAGGCAAAATCGTTGAGGGTTATGAAGTCGGGATCACCACCCGTGCGATCCAGCGGATCGACAGACTCACTGTTCGTGACTTCGGTGTCCAGCCAGGAATAGGACGCATCGATCGCGAGGCCCTCCGCAAACTCGGGCCGCCAGAACAGCTCGACCTCCGCACCCATGATATCCGCGTCGATGTTCTCGTTCACGCTCGTGTTGTTCTTGATGCGAGCCACCTGCAGGCCCGCGTAGTCATAGACAAAAAACGTGCCGTTCAAGACCATTCTGCCATCGAGCAACGTGCTCTTGATGCCGACCTCGAACGAATCGATGTCCTCCTGCTCGAAATCGAAATTCGAATCACTCTGGAATTGGAGCTGAATCGGCGGATTCGCGCCGCCGGGCTTGTAGCCCCGGCTGTAAAACGCATACACCATGGCGTTATCGTTGAACCGCCAATCAAGGCCGATCCGGCCGGTAAACTCCTTCCATTCGAACACGTCGGGGCTACCGGTCAATGCGCGCTGTTCGTTGAAGTCCGGCACGATGGGTATTGCCGATGAAATGGCGAGCCGTTCCGGGCTCTGAGCGCCTGTCAGCAGCGCAGCCGCCAGCGCGTCCCCCTGCCCGTAGAATTCGATCAGGGCCAGTTCGCTATCAGGTACCCCGTCCGGATCGTTCGTGAGAAAATCGAAAACCCGAGTAAAGAGCGGCTCGGCGGTGCCGCCAAAAGCAGCAAGCGAACAATCCCCGAAATCCATGAACGTGAAGCAAGGGGTGAATCTTACATCCTGTGCATTCCATAACAGGCTGGTGTCGCGCACGCTCTTTTCATCTTCGTTGTAGCGCACGCCGACGGTCAGTTTCAGGCGATCGGTGATGTCAAAATACCCTTCACCAAACACCGCCCAGCCTTCCCCGAAGGTCGCGCCATCAGGGTCGCCGGTGGCGTTGAAGAAGCCCGGGTAGAAATCCGGGCGCGCATCGAGCATGTTCGCGTTCACGTAGTAGTCACCGGTGCTATCGCCATCGAAGGTGCTGGCGCCAAGGAGAAAGTTGAACCGCCCTTCCAAGCTGGAGCGGACCTTCGCTTCCACTGTCCAGCCGTCACCGTCCGAATCGCCTTGGTCGAACGTAAACGTGCGAGTCAGGTCATCGAGAAATACGCAGCCACCTCGAACGCCCGACGTTCCATCGAAAGCATTACAGGGTCCCGAGCGCCATTCGTCGCCGGCCCGCCCTGCCGTGTCGGAGATGGGGTACAGGCCGTCGACCCGGTAGAAGTTCGGCGCAAGCTCGGCGCCCACGTTCATGTTGTAGTCTTGCCGCGTAAAGTATTCGAAATCGTAGTACCCGCCAACGATGCCGAGGTCGAAGTTGTCGAATTCGTAGTTGAACCCGGCCAGGAACGTGTTTTGTTCGTTTTCGAAAACCGGCTCGAAATCGGTGTGCATTTTTCTGAGGCCGATCTGGTCGTTGGGTCGCGGCCAGTTGAAGTTGCCCGTCAGATCGGGCGTACCCAGCGGAACAAGGCTGTACAGCCCGGCCACCAGGTTTCCAAACTGGGCGCTCGCATGGGGTTGCTCGAACCCGACCGCGCCAGGTATACATCCGTAGGTGGGTATCGGTCCTGTTACGCAGACCTGATTGGTAATTCGCGAGCGATCGTCATTCTCGTCGAAACGGTTGTATATCACCCAGGCTTCTGCCCGGTCGTTGATGTCCCACAGCGCGGTAATCCGCAAATCGAGTATGTCGCGCCCGTCGACGTCATCGTCAATGTCCTCCAGCGTGCGTCCGTCTAGGCCCACCTGACCGTCCGCCAGGTTCTCGGTGTAACCATCGCGGTCCAGCTTCAAGCCGGCGAACCGTAGCGCGAAATTATCGGTGATGGGCAGATTGAACGCCCCTTTCACGCGGGTATTGCTATAGTCGGCCGCTTCCAGGTCCACATAACCACTGATACCTTCGAAATCAGGCTTCCTGGTCACGAAGTTGATCGCCCCGCCGGTGGCGTTCTTACCGTACAGCGTGCCCTGCGGACCCCGCAGTATCTCGACCCGCTCCATGTCGTAGAACTCGACGGCGGCGATGTTCGGGGCGATGGAGATATCGTTGGTGTGAATCGATACCCCGGCATCACCGGTGGCGGCTGTTACCAGACGTCCGATGCCGCGGATACTGAAGCTGTTACTGCCGAAATTTGTTGCCGTGAAGCTGACGTTCGGCGCATGCATCTGCAGGTCGGATACGGTGATCACCTGCTTCTCTTCGAGCATTTCGCCCGTGATAGCCGTTACCGCGATCGGCACGTCCTGGATGTTCTCAGCCGTACGCTGAGCGGTCACGATGATCTCTTCGATGCCGCCCGTAGATTCCTCGCCCAGCACCTGATTTGGTGCGGCAAGCGCTAACGATAGTACAATGCTGATGATTGGTACGAATTTCACTATTTCATCCCCTTGGTAAATAGTGTGGCCCGTAGTGTGTAATAATTTTACTCATAAGTAAACTCGGGGAGAGCGACGTGTCCGACAAACGAGAAACCAGCCCTGCTAGGTATAACGGCGCGGCACAAATGTGGAACCGGGCCAACAAGTCGCGGACGAACCAGAAGCGGGAGGCGATCATTCAAGTTGCGCTTTGGATATTTCAAAACAAGGGATATCGAGATACCACCTTTTCGGACATAGCCGAACAGCTTGGAATCACCAACAAGGCCATTTACTACTACTTCAAGAGTAAAGAAGAGCTCTTTGCCCACGCTGTCATGGCATCGCAAGCGGCCATTCGAGATATCATGGAGCAGGTCCAGGGCTTTGAATTGACAAGGCTAGATCGGATTCGCCTGCATCTTCGACGCGTAATGGAGCAGATTCGCCTGGGGGGTCCACTCGTTACCGAGATTCCCGATGAACTCGCTGGATCAGATGCCGCGAAGGAGATCGTGGCCGAAGAGATACGACAACAGGCGTGTTTGATCGATTGGGTGCATGAAGGACACGAGGATGGCTCCATTCGTCGTGGCGAGGCGTCAGCACAATGGAATATCGTCCTCGGTAGCATGCTTTATCTGCCTCGCTGGCTGCGTGAGGAAAACGGCTACGATTGGGAGTCGGCGAAGCAAGTCGTCGATGACCTTGTCGTCCATTATCTGGCCGCAGACGTCTCTACAGTGAATCCCCTGGAAACCGAAGGTCGCACCAGCTGAATAGGCAAGATACAACCGTGTAAGTACCTGGATAAAAAGGCGACCAGAATTGTAGGGGAGGAGCTATAGAAAGCTCGTCGGTAGGCGGGCTTTTTTTGTTGGCCAGGGGCCGGGCCGTTTTCAGCCTCGTGCACTGCACAAAGCGTAGTCAGCTTTAGGTGTGAAGCAGTCAGGAGTTCTCGTGCCGTTTGCAAAGAAGTGGTGGAAACATTTCGTCTGCAGTTGGCCGAAACCGGCCTCGTGCAGTGCACAATGCGATGTCTGCGGTTCCCCGAAGCAGACTACCGC
>JAPUJX010000624.1 GCA_027295975.1 Gammaproteobacteria bacterium | reverse complement strand
GGAACAATATCTGGTCGAGGTGCATGAACGTTACCAAAATCTCGCCCATGACATCGAACGCCCCATTCTGGAACCAGCCAGTCTTTTTCTCGACGTAGATGAGCTTCGCACCAATCTCAACCGCCATGGCAACATCCTCCTCAATAATCCGGGCAAACACGAACAGACCTTCGACAGCCGGCCCCTACCCGATCTGCAGGCCAACGTGCGGCTGAAGAACCCGGCTCAAGGGTTGTGCTCCTACCTCACCGCTCATGCACCGCAAACGCTTTTTGTCGCCGAGACGGCGGGGAGAAGGGAAATTTTTCTCGAGTTTCTCGCTCGTGCCGATATTCATCCTCATGAAGTTGACGACTTCGCGGGTTTCATCTCCACGACGGCACGATCCGAGACCTCGCCCCACCGCGGGCAAACTTTTTGCATCACTCTCTCGCCCATCGAAGACGGCGCCTGGTTCGCGAACCGTGCGGTCATTACCGAAAGTCAGGTGTTCGGCCACCGGATGCAGGAACGCCAGGCTCAATCCGCTCGCGCGGTGGATCCCGAACAGATCATCAAAAACCTCACGGAACTGCATATCGGAGAGCCCGTTGTCCACTTCGAACACGGAATCGGTCGTTATCTCGGGCTGCAGACCCTGGATATCGATGGGCATTCGAACGAATTTTTGACCCTGCAGTATGCCGACGAAGCAAAACTTTACGTGCCGGTCACCTCTCTGCAGGTAATAAGCCGCTATTCGGGTGCTGGAGAGGCAGTGGCGCCGTTGCATCGCCTTGGATCGGATCAGTGGGAGAAAGCCAAACGCCGTGCCGCCGAGAAGGTATTCGACGTTGCCGCGGAGTTGCTCAACATTTACGCCCGACGTGAAACCAGCCGGAGTTTCAGCTTCGCTGCCCCCCAGGAGGATTATCGACGTTTCACCGACCAGTTCCCTTTCGAAGTGACCTTTGATCAGCAAAAGGCGATAGACGACGTGATCGAGGATCTGTGTTCCGAGCGAGCCACGGATCGCCTGATCTGCGGAGACGTAGGTTTCGGCAAAACGGAGGTTGCCATGCGTGCGGCCTTTCTCGCCGTGCAGAGCGACCGCCAGGTCGCCGTATTGGTGCCCACCACCCTGCTCGCTCAGCAACATTATGAGACTTTCCGGGATCGTTTCGCCGACTGGCCCGTCCACATCGAGGTCGTTTCCCGATTGCGTTCGGATGCCGAAGTGGCACAGGCAGGTCAACGGCTTGCCGCCGGTACAGCGGACATTGTCATAGGCACTCACAAACTCCTGAACCCAGCCATCAATTTCAAGCGCCTGGGCCTTGTCGTCATAGACGAAGAACATCGCTTCGGCGTTCGTCAAAAGGAACGGCTACGTTCGCTACGCGCGGAAGTTGACGTACTGACCCTCACCGCAACCCCCATTCCGCGCACCCTGAACATGGCGATGGGTGGCATCCGCGATCTCTCCATTATCGCCACACCCCCGGCAAAACGGCTATCCATCAAGACTTTCGTGCAGGAAAAACGCAATCACGTGATACGCGAGGCGATCACCCGGGAGTTGATGCGCGGCGGTCAGGTATTTTATCTGCACAACGAGGTGCGCAACATCGACCAGTTGGCCGATCAGATCGCGGATACCATTCCGGAAGCTCGGGTCGGCATTGGTCACGGACAAATGCCAAAACGGAAGCTGGAAACGATAATGAGCGACTTTTATCACCGCCAGCTCAACGTTCTGGTCTGCACGACAATTATTGAAAGTGGCATAGACATTCCGAATGCCAACACCATCATCATAGACCGGGCCGATAAGTTCGGGCTGGGGCAATTGCACCAACTGCGAGGCCGAGTCGGCCGTTCTCATCGCCAGGCATACGCGTACCTGTTGACCCCGCATCCCAAGGCGATGACTGGCGACGCCGTCAAACGCCTCGAAGCCATCGAAGCGGCTGGCGAGTTGGGTGTTGGCTTCACTCTGGCTACACATGATCTGGAGATTCGCGGTGCCGGTGAACTGCTGGGAGAAGATCAATCCGGACAGATCGAATCCGTCGGGTTCTCGTTTTACATGAGTCTTCTGGATCGAGCCGTCAAAGCCATTCGAGATGGCAAAGCACCCAACATGAACACGCCCCTGGAGCCGGTGAGTCAGGAGGTCAACCTTCATACGACAACGCTCATTCCCGCGGACTACCTTCCAGACGTTCACAGCCGTCTCATCATGTACAAGCGAATTGCCAACGCCAACGACAACGCGCACCTCGAGGAGTTGCAGATCGAAATGATCGATCGATTCGGACTGTTACCCGAACCGCTCAAACATCTGTTCCGGGTAACCGCATTGAAGTTGTTGATCGAACCACTTGGTATCGTCCGCCTGGATCTCGGCGAGCAGGGAGGGCGGATAGAGTTCGGTGCCACAACACAAGTCGATCCGGCAACGATCGTAAACCTCGTGCAGAGACAACCCGCAACCTACAAGCTCAAAGACGTTACCCTGCGAATCAGCCGCCGGCTGGAGGATTTCGAACAGCGGATGGATTTCGCCACGGAGCTACTGGAGGTGCTCGACCCAAAACGTACAAACATGGCGGCTAACGCGTGATCGATAAACTGCCCGTAATGATCGCCATCCTCGCCCTGATGTGGTCTTCGCGCGCCTACCCCGAACAGGACGTGGAAGAGTGGCTCTCGAAAAACTGGTACGTGACGGAAGTCATCGTGTTCCAACGCGGTCCCGTGATGGAAAACAGTTCTACCGAAAAGCTCGTACTCCTCGCGGAACGTCGCTTTCCGTTCGAGATGCGTGCATTGACCCCGCCGCCAGACGCGATCGGATCGTTTTATCGCCTCGATCCGATTACCCGGGCGACACTCGAATTTCCGACGTTGGAAATCGACCTGGAAAAGTTCAGCTTTCTCGAGCCGGTAGAAGAGTACGTCGGTCCGGCCCTGGTGGAGGAGGAGGACGAAGGGGAACCCGTCACCCGCGCTCGGACGCCACTAGTCATCGAGCCAAAACTTCAATTAGTGAATCCCCTCGGCAGACCCGCTCCGATAATCGAACCGATCCTCGAGCCCCACCCGCTGCTCGAATTTCTCGATATGCTCGGCAGTTTCGAACGGTCGCTGGATGATAGGAGTTATCGTTGGCTGCCCGAGAACGAGATGCTGATGGGACGCGAAACCCGCCGAATCGAGTCTCGAGACAATCTGCACGTACTGCTGCATGGGCGTTGGATGCAACCCGTACCGGAACGGAACCGGCCCGAGCCGTTGCTGGTGCAAAACGGGGCACGTGTTGGTGACACCCGACAACTGGAAGGCACACTGGCGGTTACCCTGGGGCGTTACCTGCATTTCCAGGCAACACTCTGGTATCGGGAACCGGCACTCGGTCAGCAACCCCTGGATATTCCCCTCGGTGAGGCGTTTTTCGGTATTTCATCTTCTTCCCGGATCAATCCTGCAATAACACTGCCCCGGCCCGCTCAGGGGTATATGCAGTTGTCGGAAAGCCGCCGCTTGCGAAGCAGAGAAATCCACTACCTCGATCATCCCAAGCTCGGGATCGTCGTACGCATCGATCCAGTGGCCATCCCCGAGGAGTTAACTTCGCTCCTCCAGACCTTCGAGGCCCTCGAGACCCTCGAAGAAGCTGACGAGTAACCGCCCGACTCGCTCCATGCCCGCGCGGCTGACGATTGCGATCGCGTCGAGATCGATAGAGTCACCATCCCTGCCGGCGGCGGGATTGACAACCAGGCACACGCAGGCATAAGGAATGCCGAGTTCTCGGGCAAGACCCGCCTCCGGCATGCCGGTCATGCCGACGACCGTACACCCGTCACTGTCCATCCGGTTTATTTCCGCCGGGGTCTCGAACCGCGGACCCTGAGTACAGCCGTATACGCCGCCGACTATCACATCAAGCCGTGCTCGCTGCGCGGCATCAGCCAGGTCGTTACCCAACTGACGGTCATAAGGCGAGGAAAAATCTACGTGGTACAACTTGTTGGAGTCCGAAAACGATTGCTCCCGTCCCCAACTGTAGTCGATGATCTGATCGGGAACGATCAAAACACCCGCCTTCGCCTCAGGCGCGATTCCTCCTACCGTGTTGACGGCGACAATTCGTTCGATTCCCAGGGTCTGCAACATTGCAAGATTAGCTCGATAGTTGATGGCGTGGGGTGCGATTCGATGGGGTATGCCGTGCCGGGCCAGCAACATGACCTTTGTCGATCCCAGTAAGCCGACGAGTGGACGCGCCGACGCTCCTCCGTAGCGGGTTTCCAGCGATACATCGAGGGGTGTGAAATCGGCTGCCAACGTCAACGAGCCGGATCCGATTATCACCGCGTGAGCAAACATGGGGTTCTATTCCATGGACTCGTGAAGTGCGTAGATGGAGCCGAGATTCCGCCAGTATCCCCGATAGTCCATACCACAACCAAACAGGTAACGATCAGGTAGACGCAACGCTACATAGTCGACTTCGATGCGGCTTCCCCGGGCCACTTCCTTGAGTACCAACACCGTCGTCCGCACACGCTTGGCGCCCTCATCGGCAACCCAGGCCACCAACGCACTCAGGGTTTCCCCCTTGTCGAGCACATCGTCGACAATCAACACATTGCGGTCGGCCAGATCGATTTTCGGTCTCGCGTACCAGTTGAGGATTCCGCCTCGAGTCCCGTTGGCGTAACGACCGACGTGCACGTAGCTGAGTTCGAGTGGAAAACCGAATCGTTTCATCAGCTCTGCCGTGTAGGGCAGACCACCATGCATTACACACATGACGATCGGATCTGACTCCCGCAGCTCAACCGCGATACGCAACGCCGTTTGATCGATGGCAAACTGTACGCCGCGTTCATCGACAAGCTCTTCGGCTTGGGCCAAAGCCTCCAACGCCCTGTTGGAAATGGAGCTCAAGGTCCCAGCTGCTGCTCGCCCGCTAAAGGCTCTTTACCCGCTGATGGCTCTCTACCCGCTGATGGCTCCGCCGTCGGAGGAACCAGCAGCGTCTGGGTCGGAAAAGCGATCTCGGCTCCGTGACTGGCAACGATATCGGAGATCCGGAACAGGATTTCCTGTTTGATCCCATGGAACTCCGTCCACACCGTGGTTCTGGTGAAGGTGTACACGAAGAAGTCGAGGGACGATGCGCCAAACTCGACGAAATTCACCATGAGGGTACGAGACCGGTCGATGGCCGGGTGAGACCTCAACATGGATTCAACGTCGGCAATGATTTCCGGCAAAACGGCGACATCGTCATACCGCACTCCGATGGTTTCATATATTCGCCGGTTGTGCATACGCGA
Organism: Gammaproteobacteria bacterium; assembly: GCA_027295975.1. Lineage (GTDB taxonomy): Bacteria > Pseudomonadota > Gammaproteobacteria > Pseudomonadales > Azotimanducaceae > SMWK01. The sequence goes on along the minus strand of JAPUJX010000624.1, from coordinate 10,516 downwards.
CGGATTCTCCACAACCAGGCTCGTGAACACCGAATTCGGGACGTACAGAGGTCGTTGGTCGAAGGTTCGGATGCGCGTGAGGCGCCAACCGATCTCCTCGACGGTGCCTTCGATGTTGCGGTCGGGAGAGCGAATCCAATCCCCTACCGAAAACGGCCGGTCCAGGAAGATCATCAGCGCCCCGAAGAAGTTGGCGAGCAGATCGCGGGCAGCAAACCCGATGGCGATGCCGCCGATGCCACCGGCTGCCAGCACACCGGCAATACTGAAACCCAGGGTCTGTAATACCACGAGCACGCCGGTGATGATCACGGCAATACGTAACAGCTTGCCGACCAGGGAAGCGGTTGTCTCATCCACCGGATCGTCACGATACTCCTTGTCCGAGACGTTTTTCTCGACAAACCGAACGAATCGCACTGCAAACCAGACCAGCAACCAGATGACGGCAACCTCACGTGCCGGTTCGACGTACGCGAATATCTCGGCCTGGGCATTACCGCCGACAATCTCCGCCGCCCAGCTGATGCCGACTATCCAGATTCCAAGGCCCAGGGGTTTGCGCGCCGCGTCCAGGAGACCGTCATCGTACAGATTACGGGTTGCCTCGAACTTGACGGCCAGCCGGTCGAAAAATTTCTTAGCGGTGAAGCGGGCGATCACCGTTCCGAGGACGATGAGGAAAACCAGGCCTACCCAGGAATGCTCCAGCAGGTAATTCAATGTGTTCTCAATCATCGAAAGTGTCCTGTCTTATCGAGTCCAGGCAGCGAGGCTCAAAAGTATCTGGTTAGTTCCAATTGAACGTAATCGTCACGCTGCAATGAAGCGGTTTTGTTATCGGTGTCCAACAGAGATTGAAAAAGCGCGTCAGGGTCGGGTTCATCGGCACCTCCGAAAACCCGCCCTTCCAGCAGCAGGGTCCAAGTTTCGCCCAAACGACGGCTCGCTTCCAACCTGAAGATGTATTCTTCGGTTTTCACATCCCAGATTACTCCCAGCAAAGCCTGGGTATCGGCAATATCATTCAGCCTCCAGCGCGTCCCGAACGCCAGATCGTGTTCGAAAACCGTGTTGAAGGCATGGTCACCACGGTCGTCAAACATGTACTCCGCTACCAGCCCCAGGTCCGTGCGGGTACCCAGGACGCCGACCAGGGTTTTTTCGAATCCCACGTTGAACGCCGCATAACGGGGACCGTACCCGGACCGAGTGATGGCCTCGAGTTTCAACGCCCAATCTCCGAGCACGGCAAGGGCATCAAATCCGGTCTGATCGATCACCGGATAACGGGGTCGCAACACCTGCTCGCCAGAGGGCGACACCCACGGAACCAGTTGCGGTTCCCTGGCGGTGCCGGAAAAATGGTACACGCCAAATTCGAACGGCCCGAGGCTGTGGGACCAGCGTATGGCGCCATCCACGCGTTTGTTCTTCGCGGCAGATTCGTAAACAGGGTGATCTACATCCACCCGCGGCACGGAGCGCAGTCGCCCATCCTGGCCGGGAAAAGTCCGTTCCCGGGCACCCGGCAACGCAAAAACATCCACGATGCCCCAATCGCGAACCAGCGAAAGATGCACCATCGGCTGTCCGAGCTTGTCTTCTGCGTCGATATTCTCCACCAGGTCCGTCTGGTTCAGGACGTCGATCAGATGATGAAATTCGGTAACACCCCAGAACACCTGCTTCACTCCCACGTGCAGCTCCCAATTACCGCCGACATTGCTCCAGAATAGCTCGCGAACATCGAAGTGGGTGCGCTCGGAGTCTTCCAGGTCGTAACGATAGAAGGGCGTGAAGGTCAGCGTCCGCCGCCCGTCGTTCCAGGTACGATAATATTCGAGCCGCGCGCTCATCGAGGGGTGGAAGCGTGACTGTCCGTCGAAACCGTCCATGGGGTAGGTTCGCGTCTGTAATCCAAGATCGAAATCCAACTGCGAGTTTTCGTCAAGGCCGGTGTTCGCCCCTCTGTCGATCGTCGACGCGCGCCCACCCGTGGAGTCTTGCGGCGCACTGCGAACCAGGTCCGGTTGCCTGGATTTCGACAATGTCGGATCGACAACCACGTGGCTCAGGGTGGTGGCCAACAACAAAACCATGCCGAACGCGGATATCATCTAATTCTAAGTAAGCTGTTCGTCGAGAAATCTCGTTCCTCGCTCAAACCGGTGGCGAAGCGATAGTTGCGCCATACGAGTTCGGTGCTTTTCCTCGTCTGGTGGTTCTGCATGAACATGCGATCCGCTTTCCAGTGGCGACCGTCAGGTTGTCGGTAACCCTGAACCGTCAACGTTTTGAGGAGGTCTCCCCTACGGTCGAAATATTCGATCTTGTGAATCCTGAATTCCCCGGTATCCAACCAGACGATCTGTTTCGAGTATCCGGAATATTTATCCACGGCCTGTCGCTGCACGACGAAACATTGACGATCGTCGAGCGTTTCCTCGCGAAGAAATCGATAAGTGAATTTTTCCACTTCTTGAAGAGTCAGATCTTCAAACGCGAACTCGCTCGAGAGAAACGGTCCCGACTTGTTCCTCGAGGCGATTCGTTTTACCCGCTTTACCGCAGGTAGATACAACCACTGATCGTCCGGTTCGACTCGGTGGCTGAAACTCAACAATGCGGAACCTTTCAAGGACTTCGGAGTGTCGAAAACGATCAGCAGTTTGTCGCCGTCGTCGGGTTTTTCGAGTTGTTTGATGCGCAGCAGGCGACGGCTTTCTCCGCCGCGGCTATTGCGCAGAATCATCTCCAGGTCCACCTGCAGGTCGAGGTATCCCGACTCGCGCCGATCGGCCTCGCGGAAAACCGCAAGGCCAAATTCTTCAGCCGTGAGATCGCCTGCGGGCGGCAGTACCGCAGACGCAGTTGCCCAGCAGAACAGACACAGATAGCCGAGGGCACCCGCCCCGATATCAACCATATTCGCCGTTGTCCCCGTAAGAGCCTGAACAGCCGGAAATGTTATGGGAATAGACCCGGAGTATGCAATCGCCGCATGCATGCGCAATCGCCGCATGCATGCGCAGTCGCCGCAAAGCCACATTCCTCAGGAGAGTGGTTGTGCAACGGCCGCAATTACTGTATATAACCACAGATTACTGTATATATAACCAGGTCAACCGCCAAGGTCATCACAAAGGTCACTACAAAGGTCATTAAGAGTTCATGAACATCCTCACCCAACGCCAGGCCGAGATCCTCGATCTCATCAAACAACATATTAAAGATACCGGTTACCCGCCCACTCGCGCCGATATAGCTGCGGAATTCGGTTTCAAGTCACCAAACGCCGCCGAAGAACACCTGAAGGCTCTGGCGCGTAAGGGCGCCATCGAAATGATCCCAGGAACATCGAGGGGTATTCGCTTGCCGGCCGACGGCGGCCTGCCCATTGTCGGGCGTGTGGCCGCGGGTAGCCCGATTCTGGCAGAAGAGCATATTGAAGATCGGGTCGATATGCCGGTGGGGTTTTTCAATCCGCGGGCGGATTTCCTGCTCCGCGTATATGGCGACAGCATGTGCGAAGTGGGTATCCTGGACGGCGATTTGTTAGCGGTCCACAAAACGCCAGAAGCGAGCAATGGTCAAATAATCGTCGCGCGCATCGAAGATGAAGTTACCGTCAAGCGATTTCAACGCACCAGGAACCGCAGCAAAATACTCCTGCTGCCGGAAAACCGCGACCACAGCCCCATCGAAGTGGATCTTCGGGAACAGGAATTCCATATCGAGGGGTTGAGTGTCGGCGTCATTCGCCAGAGTCTCTGAATCTATCAATATTTTATCCAGGGTTTCGACCCACAGGATAAATCAATGGATGGTGGGCGCCGGATTCGCAACTTCGTGCGCGGGAACGGATTCCTCGCCAAGAAATTCTGTGGCCGCGTCAATCATGGCTTCAGCCACTCTGACGAGTTCGTCACCAAGCATGTCGCGTACCTCAGCGGAGAAACGAATACGAAGCAACGGCTCGCCCTCGTCTTTTGCTTCCCGCAGCACGATATCGCCATTGTGTAGCTGAGTGATCTCCAAAACGGTGCTCATTTGTCTCCCGCTGTCAGCGTTTATCCAGAAATTGTGATCCGGGCACCTTCCGTCCATTCTCGAACGGGATGGTCAGCCCGATGATGTTTCGGTATCTTTCTTAATCGGCCGACGCGAGCCTCGTTTGGTTTTTGCCTCGGCCTTCTTCCTGACCTTTCTTTTGGCCTTCCTCTTTGTTTTTGGCCTGGTTGATTGTTGCTCCTCCACCCAACGTCCGTTGGCGTAATACGCACGCCAGCCGGACGCCTTGCCGTCGGTCTCCGATTGTACATATTGTTCTTTTGTTTTACGGCTGTACCGTATGATCGCCGGAAGGCCAGCCGGATCCCTGACCGGGGCAGTCAGCAGATACTTGAACTTGGGATCCAGTTCATTCGCATGAACGATGAGTTCAAGAACCTTGGGCGCGCGGGTTTCGCGGTTTTTGGGGAACTGGCTGGCCGCGAGAAATATTCCCGAAGCGCCATCTCGCAACAGGTAATAATCATCAACCTTCTGGCATCGCAGCTCCGGCATCGGTACGGGATCTGCCTTGGGCGGTGCCGCTTCACCGCTGCGCAGGAGCTTGCGGGTGTTCTTGCAGTCGTCCCCCGTGCAGCCGAAATATTTACCAAAGCGGCCCGACTTGAGCTGCATCTCGGCACCACACTTGTCGCACTCGATCACGGGGCCGTCATAACCTTTGATCCTGAAACTTCCTGGTTCGACCTCAAAACCCTTGCAGTCGGGATTGTTGCCACACACGTGCAGCTTGCGGCTTTCGTCTATCAGGTAGCTGATCATCGGAGTGCCGCACAAGGGACACTTGTGCATGGTTCGAAGCCGTCTGGATTCTCCTTCGTCATCGTGTTCGACATCCACCGCTTCTTCTCCAGCGATGAGATTTATAGTGTTCGTGCACCTTTCTTTCGGAGCCAGCGCGTACCCCGAACAGCCGAGAAATACACCGGTACTACCCGTTCGAATCTGCATGTGGCGGCCGCACCTCGAGCATTCGATATCGGTGTCCGTCGGCAGGTTGCTACTCATGCCTCCTTTCTCGGACTGCGCACTCGCAAGCTTGGCGCTGAAATCTCCATAAAATCGGTCAAGCACGCCCCGCCAGTCCGACTCCCCTTCGGCTATCTGATCGAGTTCCAACTCCATCTGCGCGGTGAAGCCGTAGTCCAGGAGATTCTCGAACTTTTCGACCAACCGATCCGTCACGAGTTCGCCGATCTTTTCGGCATGGAAGCGGCGGTTGGTGAGCGTCACATAACCCCGATCCTGGATGGTGGAAATGATTGCCGCATAGGTGGAGGGTCGGCCGATACCCCGCTTTTCCAATTCACGGACCAGGCTCGCCTCACCAAAGCGCGGCGACGGCTTGGTAAAATGCTGGATGTTTTCCGCGTTTTTCAACTCCAGGCTTTCACCCACCTGCAGATCCGGCAGCGGAGCGTCATCATCTTTTCGCGATGCGGGAGCTAACACCTTCGTATAACCATCAAACTTGAGAATACGACCACGTATCTTCAACTCAAATTCACCCGCCTCGACCAGAATTGTCGTGCTCAGGTATTGCGCACCGGTCATCTGGCAGGCGACGAACTGGCGCCAGATGAGGTCGTACAGCCGAACCGCATCGCCATCGACACCGGTCAGGAAATCGGCAACGGTACCGACGTTGGAAGGCCGAATGGCTTCGTGCGCTTCCTGAGCGGCTTTTTTACTGGCATAAAAGTTCGGCTTCTCCGGAAGGTAGTCACCACCGAATTTGTCTTTTATGTGGCCCCGGCATGCAGTAACCGCTTCCGTGCTCAAATTCGTCGAATCCGTGCGCATGTAAGTAATGTAACCCGCTTCATAAAGCCGCTGGGCAAGCGTCATCGTCTTCTTGACGCTGAAGCCAAGCCTCGTACTGGCTCCCTGTTGGAGCGTCGAGGTGATGAATGGTGCGTTGGGTCTGGTTCTGGTGGGGCGGTCTTCGCGGCTCTTTACGGAGAAAGATCGTAGTTTGAGACGCTCCAGCGCTTCCCTGGCATCCGTCTCGTTGTCCGGTCGGTAGTTTTCTCCACCATCCCTGGTCAACTGGAAGCGAATCGCCTCGGCATCCCCCTGGCGTTGCAGATCTGCGAAACACTCCCAGTATTCTTCAGGAACAAAAACGCGAATCTCCCGCTCGCGCTCGACAACCAGCCGCACGGCGACGGACTGCACCCGCCCTGCGGATAAACCCCGAGCCACCTTCGACCACAACAACGGGGAGAGTTCGAAGCCCACGACGCGATCCAGAAACCTTCGTGTCTGTTGGGCATTCACCTGGTTCATGTCCAGATCGGTTGGCGATTCGAAGGCTTCCTGGATCGCTTTACGGGTGATCTCGTTGAAAACCACCCGCCGATAGCGGTTTGCATCACCGCCGATGGTTTCCCGTAAATGCCATGCGATGGCCTCCCCTTCCCGATCGAGGTCAGTAGCGAGATAAACCGCATCCGCTTTTTTCGCCAGCTTCACCAGTTCATCGACGACCTTTTCTTTTCCAGGCAATATCTCGTACGAGGCTTCCCAATCTGCGTCCGGGTTGACGCCCATACGCCGAATCAACTGTTGCCTCGCACGTTTTCGTTTATACGCCTCGCGTTTCTCGGGCGAGAGCTTTCGAGTTCTGGCGGCCTCCCTGGCCCGTGCCTTCGGATCCGATCCTTTTCCCCCAACCGGCAGATCTCGAATATGACCGACGCTCGACTTGACGATATAGTCTCGGCCGAGATATCGATTGATCGTGCGCGCCTTGGCTGGTGATTCAACTATGACGAGGGAGCGGGCCATGATCCTCTCAGGTGATTTGGGCGCCGTTTATACGGCCTCCTGGAAAGGGCTGTCAAGAATCCGGGCCTAAATAATCTGCCTTCAGTTGCTCGTCCACGGCGCCCAGGTCTTCACCGAGCCGTTGCAATCCGGCGGCAATCCCGGCCACCAACTCCACTCCCGAACCCGGGCTTTCCAGCCAGTAACAGGCGAGTTGCCGCGCATCGACTTCGATGCCGATGACGTCCCCGGGTAACCCTTCGGTGTAGTTGGCCAGCTTCCCCAGCAGCATATCCATGTGGGTAACCCGGGATTCGCATTCCGGATCAAAAACCCAACCGGGCAGCGCCGTTGTACCATGGGTTCCCCGTAGAATGCGCGCTTCCGGAAGAAAGCGAAGTTGATTCGTCATATGCCACAGGTACGCGGCACACTCGATGACCGGCTTTCTTATCTTTCCCCCGGCACTGACCCGTTCCTCGGGTTCGGGATTCAATTTCGGCAATCTTCTAAGCTCGACAACGAGCCCATGGGTGCGTGCGCTCAGCCGCAACGCGCTGAGGCGCCTATCCCGTTTGCTCGGCAACAGCCAGAACACGGGGCCAAACGCTACAAGAAAAACCAGTCCGATGATGATCCACGTCAAAACTGTATTCTCCGGGCTTGAGGGGTGTTTGGATTCTGTGTATCGTCGCCGGAAATCACCTTGGGAGGCAACATGTCAGGCTATCGTCGCATCATGTTGGCATTGGATCTTACCCAGGAATCCAACCAGGTTGCACAACGCGCTATGTCGCTCGCCCGGCACTTCGATGCCGAACTACATATGGTTCATGTCATCGAACCGTTGAGTCTGGCATACGGGGGCGACATTCCCATGGACCTCTCATCCGTCCAGGAACAGATTCATGAGCAGGCGAAGTCCCATCTGGCTGAATTCGCCAAGAAACTGGGTATTCCGGAAGACCGCCAATACCTGATCTTCGGCCGGCCGGAGAGTGAAATCCATCGCATTGCGGAGGCCAAGGAAGCAGACGTAATCGTCGTAGGCAGCCACGGCCGGCACGGCCTCGCGCTGCTCCTGGGATCGACGGCCAATGGGGTACTTCATGGCGCCAAGTGTGATGTTCTGGCAGTACGTGTCGGCTCGGAAGAAGGCACCGAGGCGTAAGTCGGTATCTGGGAACACTAAGTGCCTAATCTCACCGGCTTCCGGGTTCTCCTGAAAGCCTTAGTTTTCGTTTTTCTTGCAAACTCCCCCAGCTGGGCACAACCGGGTTTGTACGAGCAACGTGCGCTTTATCGCCGAGCGCTGGACGATCTCACCGCTGGACGCAGCCGATCTTTCGCGAAGGCCGTAGTCCAACTCGAAGGGTATGTGCTGCACCCTTACCTCGAATTCCACGCGTTACAGAGCCGCTTGTTCATCGCCAGTGAGCAGGAAGTTCTAACCTTTCTCGAGCGACATCAGAGCTTGCCGGTGAGCAACATAGTGCATCGCCGGTGGCTGAAGATGCTCGGGCGTAAACGTCAGTGGCGCAAGTTCCTGAACAACTACGAACCATCCACCGATGCAGAGCTGCGTTGTTATCGACTGCGCGCCCTGTACGGTACCGCAGAGCGTAAAGCAGCGTTTGCTGAAGTAGAAGCGTTGTGGAAGGTCGCGCATTCTCAACCCAAAGCTTGCGATCCGTTGTTCGACGTATGGATCAGCGCCGGCAACCTCGAGGAGCATGTCGCCTGGGAACGACTCCAGCTCGCACTGGTATCCAACCAACGTGTATTAGCTCGTTATCTGCAGAGGTATTTCAGTGGTGCCTACAAAGCCTGGGCGCAATCGCTGTACAACGTTCATGTGAGGCCGAGCAGAATTACTCGCGTAGAGCGATATCGAACCGACAGCGAGCTTTCACGAATGGTGATCAGCCACGGTTTGATTAGACTGGCGGCACAGGACGTCGAGGACGCGGCAACTGCCTGGGCCAAATACGTTACCACACACTCGTTCAACGACACTCAAAGTCGCGCCGTTGCCGACGCCATTCTCATCGGCCGCGCCAAAGACGGTCAATTCCCCACCGAGCAACCGCGCCACTCATCCGCTGAGCTGATACGGCAGATGGCTGAAGCCGCCCTGGTCAGCCAATCCTGGCCGCAGGCAATTTTCTGGATCGAGCAGTTATCCGATGAGGAGTTGCGATCAAACCGCTGGAACTACTGGCAGGCCCGGGCACTGACGGCGATTCATCCGGATTCGTCCGCCGCGACGGTGAAATTTCGAGCCCTCTCCGAAAAACGCGACTACTACGGATTTCTTGCAGCGGAACATATCGGCAGCGAAGCCAAACTCAATGCGATGGTCCTGCGAACACATCCCGCCCAAATTGCGCAGCTGAAAAAAATTCCAGAGGTCGCCCGTTCGACCGAACTCTTTGCCGTTGGCGATCTGATCAACGCGCGCCGCGAGTGGAATCAACTCATACCCAGACTCAACCCGACCCAGCAGGTACAGGTGGCGCGACTGGTTCAGCAGATCGGTTGGATATCCCAGAGCATCGCGATAGCCAACGATGCAAACCTGCGTGACGATCTGACACTCCGTTTTCCGCTGGCCTACCGGAATGTAGTGGAACGCGTCAGCCACGCAACTACGGTTCCCCAATCGTTTCTCTTCGCCGTTATCCGTCAGGAGAGCGCGTTCGATCCCCGGGCCAGATCCGTTGCAAATGCGCGCGGACTCATGCAGCTGTTACCCGCCACTGCTAAAGAGGTTGCACGGCGCGCGCGACTGGACAGGCCTTCCGAGATCGATCTCTATTTTCCGGAGATCAACATCGAATTGGGCGGTCACCATCTAGCGGAGTTGTTATCCCGCTACGAGGGCCAACGACCGCTTGTTGCGGCGGCGTACAACGCCGGCAGACACCGCGTCGACCGGTGGATCAAACGCCAGTCCGGTATGCCCATGGACCTCTGGATCGAAACCATTCCGCTACGCGAAACCCGGAATTACGTAAAGAACGTACTGGCTTTCACCCAGGTTTATGGACGGTTGATGGGTAATCCGGTGCCGATGCTGCAGGCACACGAAGCGTCCTTACCGTGATCGACATCGGCGCTAATCTTCTCCATTCGCAGTTCGACATCGACCGCGAGGAAGTAATCGAGCGGGCACACGCGGCAGGTGTCACGCGCATATTACTCACCGCTTCCGATTTACCAACGAGCGCAAACGCCATCAAATTCTGCAGTGCCCGCAGCAACATCCGTTGCACCGCGGGCGTCCACCCTCATGACGCGAAAGACGTCGATATCGGTTGGGAGTCCACATTGAGCAAACTAGCCTCGTCGCCCCTGGTAAAAGCCGTTGGCGAGATGGGACTGGACTACAACCGCAACTTCTCCCCACCCGAGCAGCAGCAGGCGGTGTTTCAAAAACAGCTCAGCATCGCCGAACAGGTCGGCAAACCGGTTTTTGTGCACGATAGAGAAGCTGCCACGGATGTGCTCGCTGCGCTAACCGGCCACAAGGGGCTGGTCGGCGTTGTAATACACTGTTTTACCGGTAGCGCAAAAGAGCTGGAAGATTATTTGTCGGCAGGCTTCCATATTGGAATCACCGGTTGGGTATGCGACCAACGACGGGGAAAGCCCCTCAGGGACATCGTTTCCC
>JAPUJX010000623.1 GCA_027295975.1 Gammaproteobacteria bacterium | reverse complement strand
AGTTCGGGAAGTTCGGGACGGGAAGTTCGGGAGGGGGAAGTTCGGGAGGGGGAAGTTCGGGACATCCACGAATCGAAACATCCCGTCTACGTGAAGTTCGGGACATCCACGAATCGAAATATTGTCTAAGTTAGTGGGTGTCCTGAATCAGCTCCGTTTATCATCACGAGACGCAAATTGATCTCGCCAGCATCCACATCGCGCTGATGCAGCGGATGGGGGTGGCTATCGATCAATTTGGAACGGCGGGTGCGCCTTATAAGGGACTCGAGGGTTAGGCGGAGGGGCAGATTCCTTGGACAGACCAGAAGTCGCGGGAGCGGTACTCGATCAATGGATGAATAGCTGGTGGTACGACACCAGAATTCGTGTCCTTGTTGGTGGATTGTGTTTCCTGGGGGTAATGGGCTTCTACCTCGAGACCGCAATCGAAGGAGGCGAGTACGGCATCCTGTTGTTTGTGGGCATCGGAACGGTCGTGTTGATCCCGCTGGAACGGGTGATCCCAAGGCATAGGATGTCGATCCTGCGCCCGCAGCTTTTGACGGATGTCCTGCACATCGTATTCACGACGTTTCTGGGGATCGTTCCGCTGGTTTTCATTTTCCCCGCGCTCCAGTTTCTCCGATCGGACACCCTCGTTCAGACAATTCAAACCCAGCCTCAATGGTTACAGATAGTGGAAGCGCTTTTTCTGACGGAATTTCTGATTTACTGGGGGCATCGTTTCACCCATGTAGTGCCGTTGTTATGGAGGTTTCATTCCGTACACCACTCGGTGGAGTATCTGGACTGGTGGGCGGGCGAGCGGCGCCACCCGGTCGACGGCTTGTTCATGTCGTTGTTTACCGGCATTCCCCTGCTGATCACCGGCTTCAATTTGACCGATCTGTTGATTGTTGGCCTGTTCAACGGCCTGTGGGACATGACCATACATGCCAACCTCGGTTGGAGGCTCAAGTTCATGGATCGAATCTGGGTCACGACGGAATATCACCACTGGCACCATTCCCTTGATCGACAGGCCAGAGACAAAAATTATGCGGGTGCCTTACCCATCATGGATATCCTGTTCGGCACTTATCATCTACCCGAAAACCAAGGTCCCGGCCCCTATGGTATTGACACGCACATGCCGACAACCTATGTGGGTCAATTGATTCAACCCTTCCTCGCCACAGGAACGCGACCCTGATCCGGGCCGCTCGCTCAGTCCGCGAAATACAGGTGGTGGTGGCTGGCGCAGCCTGGATTGAAGCCGGCATCGCAGTTCGGGCACCTGAAGCCGCCGCTCAGATATTCGCAGATGGTGGGCTGGTGGCCGCAAACGCCGCAGAGGATTGCTCGCGTGTGCCGTTGAACGGCGGGCCATACCGTTGCCGGGTGGTCGGCGCACTCGGCGTGGCACTGGTAACACGGGTACCATCGTTCACAACAGTGGAATCGGATTGCGATGATGTCGTTTTCGCCATGCCAGTGGGCACAGCGGGTAAGGCCGTCTACCGCGATGCCGTACACCATTTGATCGTGGATGCTCGTCCCCTGGCGTTTGTCGGTGGGCATCACAATCCCGGAACAAAGATGGCAATGACGATTGTAAGCGGTATGCTCAACGGTGGGTTCTCTTTTGGGTGGAATTTTCAAGATGGCGCAATCGACGGAAGAGGCAGGGTATCCCCTCGCCGATCTCAAGGTGTTGGATTTCTCGCGAGTGCTCGCCGGACCTTTTGCCGGAAGAATGTTGTCCGATCTCGGTGCGGATGTGGTCAAGGTGGAGCCGCCGGATGGGGATATAACCCGCTTGTGGGGCAAGGTTATCGGCGGCATTCCGGGTTATTACAATCAGCAGAATGCGGGTAAACGCAACATCTGTATCGATATGCGGGCCGAAGGCGCCCGTGAACTGGTTTTTGAGCTGGTGAAAAAAGCGGACATTCTGATCGAGAACTTTCGCCCGGACGTGATGCCGAGATTGGGGCTTGGTTACACCTCGCTCAAAGCCGTTAATCCACGGCTCATCATGCTTTCAATTTCGGGATTTGGTCAGGGCGGCCCGGAGTCACATCGGCCGGCGTACGCACCCATCGTTCACGCCGAAGTTGGTCTGATGGACCGCCAGTCGCGGCGGGGCGACATTCCTTTCAGGGATCTGCCTCTGTCGGTGGCCGACACCAACGCATCGCTGCACGGTCTCGTGGGGCTGTTGTCCGCGGTCATTCACCGGGAGAAGACGGGACTCGGGCAACAGATAGACATTGCGATGATCGACGCCACCATTGCCACGGACGACCAACTCCACTTCGACCTGGAAGACTCGGAGCACTCGGGTCCGTTGCCGAATTTCGCCTGGGAAACGGGTGCCGGGCCGATTCTGGTCTCAGCCGATGTCCGCTATCTGTGGCACCTGCTCACGACCCAGCTGGGCGTCGAAGATCCAACCGACAAGGAAATGGAATTCGACAAGAAGATCCGGTTGCGGCGCGAAAAGATCACCGAGTTCATGGCCGCGTTCGCAAGCCTCGAGGAAATCGAAACGACCATGGCGAAGATGAACGTCGCCTGGGGCAGGGTGCGCAACGCATCGACCCTTCAGGAACAAGCCACGGTCAAGGCCCGTGGTGCAATTACTCAGGTGGACGATCGCGCTGGCGGTACCCGACCCATTACCCAGTCGCCCTATCGATTTTCGAATGCAAAAAGCGGCGTGCGTGGCCCGACGTCACACCGCGGTGAACACAACCATGAAGTGCTCAGGGAGTGGATAGACAAGCCGCTATTTGAGATCGATGCGATGATCGAGGCCGGTGTTTTGCAATTCGATGCGGAAATGCTGCCAGCGGAGTAAGGGATGACTCAGATCAACGGAGTGCTCGGCCCCATCGATCCCGATGATCTCGGCTTCACGCTCATGCACGAACACGTCATGGTGTGCGCCAGCGGGTTGCTGGAGAGTTATCCCGACCTGCTGGGGGAGGATCGCGAAACACGCGCCATAGCGACGCTCAAAAAAGCCCATGAAGAGGGTATCGACACGATGGTCGACGCCACCACTTTCGACCTGGGACGGAACCCGCAGCTCCTCCGGACGGTTGCCGAAGGTTCCGGCGTCAATATCATCAACGTCACGGGCTGGTGGCTGGATGTACCACGTTTTCTCCACGGGGTTGGAGCAAACCAGATGGCTCGTGAATTTATCCGCGACATCGAAGAAGGGTTCCGCGGTACGGACATTCGCGCAGGCGTTCTCAAATGTGCCGCGGATTTTGAAGGTGTGACGCCGCCTCTCGAGGTAATGGCCAGAGCAGTAGCCCGGGCTCACAACGAAACGGGAGTGCCCATCATGGTTCACTCCTATCCAACGGGCCACGTAGCCCGTCGCCAGATAAAAATCTTCAGGGAAGAAGGGGTGGATCTCACCCGGGTGAAGATCGATCACTCGAACGATACCACCGACACGGAGTACCTGAAGTGGATCCTGGATCAGGGTTGTTATCTCGGGCTCGATCGTTATCCGGGTCGATATGTGAGCCCTCATATGCGTACTTTGACCCTCAAACGCCTGATGGATGACGGTTATGGGGACAAGCTCTGCCCCGCCCACGATTGCATCTGTCTGCACATTCACAAAGAGCAGCCCGATGGCTCGATTCCGGATGAACACGAGTTCACGCGCATGAATCCGGAGCAGTATCTGTACATCAAGCGGTTTGTCATCCCGGACCTGATGGAGATGGGTGCCACCGAGCGGGACATAAAAACCCTGTTTGTCGACAACCCCCGCCGATTCCTGGCAGGGGAGTAGGGACGGATCGAGGGTGGCATTGGGTCCCCTGTTAATCCCGGCGCATTCTTTCAGCCCGGCTCGAGGTTCCCTGACATGGCGATTGATCCAGTAGATGTGTTGATCATCGGTGCGGGCGCTTCGGGTGCGGCGGTCGCTTAGAGCCTCGCCGAGACCCGTATGAAAATCCTCTGCCTCGAGCAGGGCGACTGGACGAATTCGACGGACTATCCGAGCACGGGTCGTGATTGAGAGGCTCGCGGGGATTTCGGCATCAGACCCAATACCTGCCAGAGCCCGGCCGACTATCCCGTCAACGACACCAGGTCGCCGACGACTGGCCCCTCAACTACGAAACCCTCGAACCCTATTACACCGGCAACGATCGAATGATGGGGGTTGCCGGACTGCCGGGCGATCCCGCCTATCCTGGCGTACGTTGGAC
>JAPUJX010000622.1 GCA_027295975.1 Gammaproteobacteria bacterium | reverse complement strand
GTACCCGTTATAAGCGTGTACTGCTTGGCCTGAGAGCCGGCAACGGTATCAGCGGTACCCTCGAGTTACCCGCTCCTCCGTAAACGCTGCGAGGCCGCTACCAGCACACGCTAGTCGAACCACGTTCGGCGCTGCATCGGTTGCACAGCGGCGACCACGGCTGCGACCCGGGAAAGCTCTACCTGGTAATCACTCTGCCCGGTGCGATTCGCCCATTCCTGCAGGTAATCGACAAAGCGCAGCGCGTCGACTTTGCTGGAGCGTGCCAACCAGGGTAGCCAGGGTGTGAGTCGATCCCGAAGAACTTCGTAAGCTACCTCTTCACGCCCTAACGCGCGGTAATGCGCAACTATCGCGTCGAAGCCCGGGACAAAGACAGGATCGAGTCCTATGGTCTGCAGGAGTAGCTCAACCGGTTCTTCCTGCGGTGTCAGTTGCCCCGCTATGCGCGGTTGGTTCGCCACGAAGGCATACATCTGGAGGTTGATATTGGTGTTCCAGGGATCTGTCGCACGTGCTCGACGATAGGCATCCAGGGTGGCCTCTACCAGAACGTCGGAATCCTGCATCTGTGACAGCTGATACTGGCGCATAGCCGCCTCGACAAATACCGGTAGCCCACGACTACCATTGAGTCGCTGCGCAAGTTGCGCGTAATCCAGCATCTGTTGCGGGGTGCTATTGAATCGCTGGGTAAACGGTATGCCAGCCTGACGCTGAAACACACCAACCGACAAAGTATCCAACGCCAAATATCCTACGCACGACCAACCCCAGACCAACATGCCCGCGACGATGAGACGAAAAGACTTCAGCGATCGTTGGGTAACAGCACTCGGAGCTTGCCAGTCAATCAACGCGGCATTCAAACCGATCAACAACGCAAGCACCGGTGTATACATTACGAAGTTCACCGCGGCATGCGCGAGTACAGCGCCAAGTGCTATCACTATACCGAAACTGGATCCTGGCAGCGCCATCGGCGCAGACGAACGCAAAGGGAACAAGGCTGTAGCGAAACGCCAGACGGTCGCCAGCGCAAAAAACAACAATGCAGCGACAAGCAAAGGCCCGCCCTCCGCCAGGAACTGCAGATAGTCGTTGTGTGCAAACCCGCCATTGGAATCACTATCCAACGGATTGCGGATCGTTCGATAAACAAGAGGGAACACGAACACGCCTGCACCCGTGAACGGATTGTCCTGATAGATGCTCAACGCGGCATCGAACAGCAGTAAGCGCACCGAAGTGCCCTCACCGATACTCTGTACTCCATAACTCGCCTTGGCTGCGACGACTGAGGCTTCGAGAAAAAACGCAGCGATCGCAAGAACACCGAAACTAAGCACCGGGATCACGGACTTACGGCGGAGCAGGGTAAGCGTGAAATACAGCGCCAGCGCGACAAACACGATCACGGCTGAGGTCCGCGATTGGGTGGCAAATGTTGCCGCGAACATGACAAACGCCACCACGTATGCCGCAATGTGCAAGGGCCAATTGTTGAAGCCACCCTCGGATTGTCTCCGCAGGTACACATACAACCAGGGAATGAGCGTCAGGTAGAGGAAAGATCCATAGTTGTTCGGATCGGTCAACGGCAGACTCGCGACTTCTCTGCTCAGCAACAATTTCCATAGAGAGATCAGCGCGAAACAGAGTACCGTCAAACTAACGATAGCGTACAGGCGTGATCGCCAGGGACCCAATTCGCGCACTATGAGAAAAGTAATCGGCACCAGTGCCAGACTCCAGCTTGGGAGAAAACTCGAATCCTTGCTGAGGCTCCATTGATAGCTCACTGCCAGGGCAATGAAGAATAATGCAAGCAATGAACTAATGGCCGGACAACGCTTGAGACCATCGGCGAGGACCGTTGTGCCAACGAGGGATACGGCGGTCATGAGCGCCGCAACGGCGGCCAGGAACACGACGACGTTATACGCGGCGCCATAAAAGAAACACAGGAGAACAAAAGCCGTAAATACCAGCAGCCCTGCCATGTTCTGCCTGAGCGTTGGTACTTCGTGGGTATCTTGCAAGCCAGTCAACTCCAGTTGGCTTGAATTCTCGTGCCGGAATGAACCGCGGGCTGCTTCAAGCTCGAGCCGCAAGTACTTTTTAGCATTTGCGTCCGCTCAAAGGCCGCATTATTACTAGCCTTACGGTAGACTACCATGTGTTTCCTGGTGTTGCCATTGATACGCCTACGTCGAATCAAAGTAGCGTCTCCGAGCTGTGGAAGTTGACTCGCAATAGCAAGTTATCAGCAACCAGGATCGAGATTCTTTTCTGTCCACCAGGTTAATCATGAATTGACACGGGCGTATAACAGAATTCATTTATGTGCGGTATAGCGGGATTCATCGACACACGAGGTAAAACATCCACCGTGCCTCTGAGCGAAACGGTTCGGCAGATGGCCGCCGAGCTTACGCATCGCGGACCGGATGATTCCGGTGAGTGGTATGACGACGAGCAGCGTATCGCACTGGGGCATCGTCGCCTGGCAATCCTCGACCTCTCGAGCGCCGGTCACCAACCCATGACGTCCGCGTCCGGTCGATTCGTTATTGCCTACAATGGCGAAGTCTACAATTTTGCCGAACTGCGTGCGGAGCTTGCGGACGTTGGGCTGACCTTCCGCGGTCACTCCGACACTGAAGTTATTCTTGAAGCGATATCGACTTGGGGGCTGGAGAAGACACTGCCTCGATTGATCGGGATGTTTGCCATCGCGCTGTGGGACAAGGAGCGTTGCGAACTCTCCCTCGTGCGCGATCGCCTCGGAATCAAGCCACTCTACTGGGGTTATCTGGATGGGTCGCTGATATTCGCTTCGGAACTCAAGGCTTTTAGGCCCTATCCAGGCTGGCATCCCACGCTCAACCGGGATGCCATCGCGGCCTATCTGCGCCACAACTACATCCCCACGCCACACTGCATTTACCAGGGTGTACACAAACTGCAACCAGGATGCTATTTGACGTTCGCCGTCGGACGCGAGCCAGAGATTCACCATTACTGGGACTTCCGCGACATCGCCGCCCGAGCCGTTGCCGATCGGCGACCCATCGAAGCCGAGGAGGCAGAGCAGACCCTGGATGAACTGCTGCGTGATGCGGTGAGCAAACGCATGGTGGCCGACGTGCCTCTCGGTGCCTTGCTCTCCGGCGGCGTCGATTCCTCCTTGGTCACCGCGCTTATGCAGGCGCAAAGTAACCGCCCGATCAAATCCTTCTCCATCGGTTTTGCCGAAGCCGAATACGACGAGGCGCCATACGCCCGGAAAATTGCCGCCCACCTGGGTACGGACCACACCGAACTCTATGTCGAGCCTGGCCACGCGCTCGATATAATCCCCAAGATCCCTCAGTGGTATGACGAGCCGTTTGCAGATTCTTCCCAGATTCCCACCTATCTGGTTTGCGAACTGACTCGCAAGCATGTCACTGTGGCGCTATCCGGCGATGGCGGCGATGAACTCTTCGCCGGGTACAACCGCTACACGCTGGGCGCACAAATCTGGCATCGGACTCAGTTCTTTCCTGAATTTCTAAGAAAAGCAGTCGGCACAAATTTGCGCAGGATCCAGGAATCATCCTTCGATAAACTAGCAAAACTTCTACCATCCAGCAGGCGTCCAACCCTCTTTGGCCACAAAGTACACAAGCTCGCCGACGGGTTACTCCGGCCCGATTCGGACGCGATGTACCGTCAACTTGTTACCCACTGGCGAGATCCGAACGGCATCGTGATCGGCGCAAGCGAACCGCAAGGCCATCTGTGGAATCCGGACTATCAAAAAACCATCCCCGAATTCACCGAACGGATGCAGTTCCTGGATACACTGACTTATCTTCCAGACGACATCCTCACTAAGGTAGACCGGGCCAGTATGGCGGTATCACTGGAAGCGCGAGTACCACTTATCGACCATCGGGTGGTGGAGTTTGCCTGGCAGTTGCCACTACATCTGAAGATTCATCGTGGTCGGAGCAAAATCCTGTTACGCCGGGTACTCGATCGATACGTTCCGCGTGAAATGACAGATCGGCCTAAGATGGGATTTGGCGTACCCATTGATCTGTGGCTGCGGGATTCCTTGCGTGACTGGGCGGAGTCGCTGCTGGACGAACGCCGATTGCGCGAGCAGGGTCTCCTCGACCCCGCGCCTATTCGCGAAAAGTGGCGGGCGCATCTTGCCGGCGAGAACTGGGCGTATCCGCTGTGGGACGTGCTTATGCTGCAAGCCTGGCTGGATCATTACCATCCGTGACTAGTCTGCCACGCTTTGTGTTTATCACTGGTTATCTGGACGCTGGCGGAACCGAGCGGACATGAGCAATGAGACGACCAACGAAAAGGGCATCACCCGCGCGTTATTATCGGGGCTCACCGGCGTTGGCGCCCTCAAACTGGGTTCGCTGGCGTTGGTGACATTGAGTTCGATCGTTGTCGCCAGGTCTCTTGGTCCTGCCGGATACGGCCAAGTCGCATTTGTATTTGCCGTACTGAACCTGCTGGCGATACCTACCTCTAGCGCGGTAAATCCTTTGCTGATACGCCACGTCTCAAACTATCAGCTAGCGGCAGATTGGTCTTTACTGAGGGGATTACTTCGCTGGACAGGTACCAATACGACGCTTCTGGCGGTTTCGATCATGGTCCCCATCCTGGGCTGGGCCTGCTGGAACCTGCTCAGCACCCCGACCGATCGTGCCGTACTATTTTGCATAGCAGTTCCGTTCGTTCTGTTCTGGACCTGGGCCGCCCGAGTATCGGGGGTTCTGCAGGGTTTGAGGAAGGTTGTTCTTGCGCAATCTTTCGACTGGATTATCAATCCAGTCATATATCTCGTGTTGGTGGTCATACTGTGGTCTAAAGGTGCTTTAACGCCGATAACAGTTCTTCTTAGTAGCCTGGGAGCCCTTGTAGTAAGCGTAATTGCCGGGACTATTACACTGCAAAAAAGTATCCCGGAGCAGGTTGTCGGTGCGGATATCGAACTGGAACGGAAAGTATGGCTCTCCGCCTGGCGGCACTTCATTGTCATCCAGGTTGTTGGTGTAGCGAATATCCAGGTCCCTGTTGTTCTGCTCGGCATCTTTGGCACAGAAGCCCAAACAGGCCTCTTTCGCGTATCAGAGAATATAGCGTCGCTTCTGGCCATTTCCCTGCTTGTTGTGAATGCCGTAATCGCACCCTATATCACTCGATTGCATGCAATAGGGAATATGCAGGAACTCGAACGAATTGCTCGAGGGACGGCTCGGGTTGCACTCGCATTTACACTCCCAGCATTCTTTATTGTTCTGTTTGCCGGGGAATGGCTACTCGGTTTCTTGTTTGGCGAAAGTTATACTTCAGCATTTCCAGCACTCGTCATTCTTTTGATAGGACAGGTTGTCAACGTTGCGTGTGGTTCTGTCGGACTGCTTTTGAACATGACCGGCCATGAAAAGATTTCCATGAATGCACTGGCTATGGCGCTGGCGTTAAACCTGATACTAGGAGCCGTTCTGATTCCAGGCTATGGAGCGGTAGGTGCCGCGATAGGTGCATCTGTATCCACCATCGTCTGGAATGTGCTTTTAGCAGTACGCACAAGAAAACTGCTTGGCATTGGTGCAGCTGTTTTCAGCCGAAAAAAATACTGACGCAAAGTCATGTCACAATACAACATTACGCCAAATTTTTTTATCGTCGGCGCTCCGCGCTGCGGCACCACGGCAATGGGCAACTACCTGAGTGATCATCGCGACATTTGTTTTTCTCTGCCCAAAGAACCCCACTATTTCTCTACTGACATGCCGGCCATGCAATTTGCAGAAACAGAAAGCGATTATCTGAAATGCTATGGGCATTGCTCAAACAATGAGTATTTGGCGATTGGTGAAGGCTCTGTCTGGTATCTTTTATTCGGAAGTAGCGAATAGCCAAGTCTACAAAGTCGTTTTGGAATTATTAAACGTGCCTTACGATGGAAGGAACTCTCTGTATTACCTAGAATGCGCGACAAGCTAGTGGTCTCGGAAGACAGGCTCGCGTTATCAGATGAAATGCGCGAGAGGATGGTGGAGGAATTTTCCTCAGACATTGATCTACTTGCAATCTTGCTTGAACGAGACCTCAGCCACTGGAAAAAAATTCACTTCGAAAATGCCTAGCGCCCAGCAGCCTCATGATCTGTCGCCGTCTCTTCCGCTAAAGAGAATACTGTTGACCATATCTACGCTGTCCGCAGGTGGTGCCGAACGCGTGGCAAGTGAATTGGTAAACCATTGGGCAGCAAGAGGCTGGACTGTCGGTTTGCTCACTCTCACGGACAAGGATTCAGATCATTATTCGTTGGACCCGCGGGTGGAGAGGATTGGGTTGGATCTCATTTGGGAGTCAAACAATCCGTGGCACGGTTTCCTCTCGAACCTGCGGCGTAGCCGTATGATCAGACAGGTTACAAAAACCTTCTCTCCCGACGTGGTGGTCAGCTTCATCGAGCAAACCAACGTTCGTGTTCTGGCGGCCCTCGTGGGCACAGGAATTCCAGTTATCGTGAGTGAGCGTGTTGATCCACGCATGGTTTCCATTGGACCTGCATGGGAATGGGCGCGCCGAATCCTGTATCCTTTGTCGGCAGCACTGGTCGTCCAAACCAGAGCAGTAACGGAGTGGGCCGAAAAGCTCGTGCCATCCCATAAGGTTAGAGCAATTCCCAACTGTATCAGTCATCTACCTGACCCATCATCTTTTTCCGAGCGGGCAC
>JAPUJX010000621.1 GCA_027295975.1 Gammaproteobacteria bacterium | reverse complement strand
CCTGTTGAAAATTGCCGTCCCAAAATAACGAGCCGGTGACCTGAAGGTGAGCGCTTCGCGCGGAAGAGCTCACCGCATCGCCATCGACCTGGGTGGCAGCAAAATCGAAGGACTGATCATGGCCGCGGATGGCGATGTGCTGAAGGTCGAACGCGTGCCTACCCCGCGCGACGATTACCCTGGCACCCTTGGTGCAATCGAGGAACTTACCGGCCGGTTGGAAGATGGCGTTGCGGATATCCCGCCGGGGGAGACCAGGCTGCCTCTCGATGTCGCCAATGCGCCGCGAATTGGTATCGGCACGCCCGGAGCATGGTCACTCGACAAGGGTGTGATGAAAAACTGTAATTCGGTATGGCTGAACGGTCGGGCACTCTTACCCGATCTAGTGAAGCGTCTCGGGGTCCGCGTGCGGATGGCGAACGATGCGGATTGTTTTTCCCTGTCGGAGGCGCACGACGGCTCGGGCCGTGGCGCGGCAAGCGTATTCGGCGTCATTCTCGGTACCGGTGTCGGGGGTGGATTTGTCGTTGACGGGCGATTGTTGTCCGGTCCCAATGGTCTGGCGGGAGAGTGGGGGCATACGCCGTTACCGGCGCCAAACGGCATCCGCAGAGACGGGGATGTTGCACTTTGCAGAAGTGAACACGTTAATGAAGAGTTGCTCGCGTTAGAATCCAGGCTCCCTTCACGGCAGTGTTACTGTGGGCGGTTGAACTGCATAGAAACATTCTTGAGCGGACCGGGACTCGCCCACACGTTTTACGCGTTGTGGAACAGGCGACTGACACCGGAAAAAATCTTCGACCCTGGCGGGGATGATGCCCAGTCGCTCGTTACCGTGGAACTATACTGTCATATGCTGGCTCGGAGCCTGGCACAGGTAATCAACATCATGGATCCGGCCGTTATCGTTCTCGGTGGCGGTCTTTCGAATGTTGGTCGGCTGTACCGGAAGGTCACGGAGTTGCTGCCTCGCTTCGTTTTCTCCGGCGAGTGCGTGACACCCGTGCTGGCGCCGAAGTGGGGCGACTCCAGCGGGGTGCGGGGCGCGGCTCGGCTGTGGGTTTCAGGTTGACAATTGCCTGCCGTGTGACAGAACGAGGGAACCGGGGAAAATTCCGGACAAGGGACAACTAGCAAGTCATGTATCCAAGAGACATTACCGACATCGACCCACTCGAGACCAGGGAGTGGTTGGAATCCCTCGAGTATGTGTTGCAAAACAGCGGAACCGAGCGGGCGAACTACCTGCTGGAACGATTGTCTGCCCGGATGACCCGCACCGGTGTTCGCCTTCCGTATACGATCACCACCCCGTATCGCAACACCATCCCGTCGAACAAAGAAGCGTTCATGCCGGGCGATTTGTTCATGGAGCGGCGGTTGCGCTCGCTCATTCGCTGGAATGCGCTTGCGATGGTGGTTCGGGCCAACAAGCGCCCCGGGGATCTTGGTGGCCACATCTCGAGTTTTGCTTCTTCCGCCACCCTTTATGATGTCGGCTTCAATTATTTCTTTCGCGGTCCCCAGGGCGATGACCCCGGAGACCTGGTTTATTTTCAAGGACATTGCGCACCGGGGATATACGCGAGATCTTATCTGGAAGGGCGGTTGTCGGAAACTCAGCTCGACAACTTTCGTCGCGAGGTCAATGGCGGGGGCCTGTCCTCGTATCCGCACCCCTGGTTGATGCCCGACTACTGGCAGTTTCCTACGGTTTCCATGGGCCTGGGACCGATTCAGGCGATTTATCAGGCGTATGTCATGAAGTACCTGGATAGTCGTGGTCAGGTGCCCATTGGTGATCGGAAGGTATGGGCCTTTCTGGGGGATGGCGAATGTGACGAGCCGGAGTCGTTGGGCGCGTTGTCCAAGGCGGCGCGTGAGAATCTCGACAATCTCATCTTCGTGGTGAACTGCAATCTCCAGCGACTGGATGGACCGGTCCGGGGCAACGGCAAAATCATCCAGGAACTGGAGGGCTCATTTCGCGGCGCCGGTTGGAACGTCATCAAAGTCGTATGGGGCCGGTTGTGGGATCCGTTGTTTGCGAATGACGAAACCGGTCTTCTGCAACAGCGCATGAATGAAGTGGTGGACGGCGAGTATCAGAATTACAAAGCCAAAGGCGGCGCGTATACCCGCAAGCACTTTTTTGGCAAACACCCGGAATTGCTCGACATGGTCGAAAAGCTCTCTGACGACGACATCATGCGGTTGAACCGGGGCGGGCACGATCCTTACAAGGTTTACGCCGCCTACCACGCAGCCGTGAACCATCCGGGCGAACCCACGGTGGTGCTGGCGAAGACGGTCAAGGGTTATGGCATGGGTGATGCCGGTGAGGCGGAGAACGATACTCATCAGGTGAAGAAGCTGGACCTCGAAGGACTAAAACATTTCCGGAACCGCTTTGCCATTCCGCTCTCGGACGAAGAACTGGTGGACGTCCCGTATTATCGTCCCGCGGAAGATTCACCGGAGCTTGCCTATCTACGTAAACGGCGTTCAGGTCTGGGTGGCCCGCTACCCCATCGCGTGGTTACCGGAGAAAAGCTGAAGATTCCGGGTTTGAGCAGTTTCGAGCAGCAACTGCAGGGTACCGGTAAACGCGCAAACTCGACCACAATGGGTTTCGTCCGCATTCTCGCGAAGCTCGTACGGGACAAAAATATCGGCTCGAGGGTAGTACCCATAGTGCCGGACGAGGCCCGCACGTTCGGGATGGAGGGAATGTTCCGGCAGATTGGCATCTACTCCTCTGCGGGGCAACTCTACGAGCCGGAAGATTCCGGTGAAATCGCCGCATACCGGGAGTCACGGGATGGCCAGGTGCTCGAAGAAGGTATCAACGAAGCGGGAGCCTTCTCAGCCTGGCTGGCCGCTGCCACCTCATACAGCACCCACAGGCATACGCTGATCCCGTTTTATATCTACTATTCGATGTTTGGCTTCCAGCGTATCGGAGATCTTGCCTGGGCCGCGGGCGATATGCAGGCTCGAGGTTTTCTGCTGGGTGGTACCGCTGGTCGAACGACGCTGAACGGCGAGGGGTTGCAGCACCAGGACGGTCATAGTCACGTGCTTGCCTCGACCATTCCGAATTGTATTGCCTACGATCCTTGTTATACCTATGAGCTTGCAGTGATCGTGCACGATGGGCTCAAGCGGATGGTGGAGGAAAAGGAGAACGTCTTCTTCTACATCACCGTCATGAACGAGAACTACGTTCAGCCGCCAATGCCGAAAGGGGTAGCGGCAGATATTCTCAAGGGCCTGTATCGGCTGCGCTCGCTCGGCGAGGACGACGGCAAGCGGGTTCGCTTGCTCGGCAGCGGGGCCATTCTTCGGGAAGTGGAGGCGGCAGCCGAAATGTTACATGAAGACCACGGGGTGTCCGTGGAGGTCTTCAGCGTCACCAGCTTCAATGAGCTGGCCCGGGAGGGCCAGGATGTCGCCCGCTGGAACCTGCTTCATCCGGA
Source organism: Gammaproteobacteria bacterium (assembly GCA_027295975.1). GTDB lineage: Bacteria > Pseudomonadota > Gammaproteobacteria > Pseudomonadales > Azotimanducaceae > SMWK01. The sequence goes on along the minus strand of JAPUJX010000621.1, from coordinate 1,162 downwards.
AGAAGCGCCGCGAGAAAGCCATGTTGCGCAAACACTTGCGGGCGACGCGCCGGTCGTGGCTGCGAGCGACTGCGTAAAGTCTCTGGCGGAACAGATCAGGGCGTTCATTCCCGGTCCGTATCATGTCCTCGGTACCGACGGCTTCGGTCGCAGCGACACCCGGGAGGAGCTGCGACACTTCTTCGAAGTCGACCGGCGATTTATTGTTCTGGCATCACTGAAAGGGCTGGCCGACGCGCAGAAAATCCCCCTGGAAGAGGTTCGCAAGGCCCGTGATGCGCTGGTGATCGATCCTCAGAAAGTCAACCCGCGCGAGGCTTGAGTGACCAGGGAAATACACATACCCGACATCGGTGACGTGGAGGAGGTCCAGGTCATCGAACTTTGTGTCGTGCCGGGTGATACCGTCGGGCCGGAAGATGCTCTGATCGTCATAGAATCCGACAAGGCCTCGATGGAAGTTCCTGCGGGGGTGAGCGGGGTCATCGAGGCGCTGACCGTGGCGGTGGGAGACGACGTTGCCGAAGGGCAGATCATTGCGCGGATCAACGTCTCCGCCGATGCGGAAGACGTCGAGTCGCGGCAACCGCAAATGGCCGAAACTAATGCGGCGGAATCGACGCCGGGCGGTGACGAAGGGGAAACGGCAACACTGCCGCCAACCGGTGCCGGTCAATCCGCGGGAGGCAGCACTCGGGTTGAGGTATGTGTTCCGGACATCGGAGAAGCTCAGGATGTTGCGGTCATCGAGGTTTCCGTGTCGGCTGGCGACAGGGTAAAAGTCGACGACCTGTTGGTTGTGGTGGAGTCGGACAAGGCTTCGATGGAGATTCCGGCGGGTCAGGACGGCAGAGTTCTCGAGGTTCACGTAACGGAAGGATCGGAAGTCACGGAAGGCACGTTGCTGGTCACCATGGAGGTATCTGTCGACCGGGCGCCACAAGCCGATGTGGAGGTTCCCGTTGTTGCGGATGAGCGCGAGTTGCTGCCGGTGCAGAAGCAACCAGAACTACCTGCGCCACCCCTCGCGGGTTCCGGGTCGGAAACAGAATCGGATCAGGGCAGTCTGGTTTATGCAGGCCCTGCGGTTCGCCGTCTCGCCCGGGAGTTGGGGGTAGATCTCGCGGAGGTACGAGGTACTGGAACGCGCTCTCGGATCGTG
>JAPUJX010000620.1 GCA_027295975.1 Gammaproteobacteria bacterium | reverse complement strand
ATGACCAGCGCGGAAAAGATGTCCAACATCGCGCCCAACACCAGCAACATTACGTTGAGCAAGAGCAGGAAGCCGATTGTGCTCTCAATATGCGCTTGCGTGAACTCGAACACTTGCTGCGGTACTTCGGCATCAATGAGTAAATTCGTGAACGCCAGGGCCATACCCAACACGAGCAGGATGCCACCCACCATGACCATTGAATCGATCATTACCCTGGGTATGTCGGTGAGCCTCACCTCCCTGTACAACACCACCTCCACCACCGTGACATACAGGGCCGTCATCGCCGCAGCCTCCGAGATAGCGAATACACCCGAGTAAATGCCGCCGAGAATGAAAACCGGCAGGGGCAACTCCCAGCGTGCTGCTTTGAATGCCTGCCAGAGCTTCTTTCGCGAGAAGCCGACTCTCGGGATTACGCCGCCACGGTGGCGCCACAGGGTCCAGCCGATGAGCATGATCAGCATGAGCAGAAGCGGCATCACTCCTGCTTTGAACAAATCCACGATCGTGAACGGCTCTCCGACCTCGAGTGTCTGCGCAACAATGCCGTAAATAATGAGCGGTACGGATGGCACCAGCAGCAACCCCAGGCTCCCAGACGTAGTAACCAGGCCCAAGCTGAATTTTTCATCGTATCCCGCGTCCTTGAGCGCCGGAAGTAACAAAGCCCCCAACGCAACGATAGTCACGCCGGAGGCACCGGTCAAAGCGGTAAAAACAGCACACGCTACGAACCCCACCACCGCAAGACCGCTCGGCAACCCGCCAACCATGCTCTGCACTACATTCACCAGCCGCTCGGAGGTGTTTGCTTCAGCCAACATGTAGCCGCTATAAGTGAACAGCGGCAACGCAACCAGGAGCGGTGTGTCGACGATTCGATACACTTCGATAGCGACAACCGCGAGCGGAATGTCCGCCGCGAGAAAACCCAACATTGCTCCCGCTAACAACACCGCAAACAGCGGCGCTCCGGCGATCGCCGCTATTACGACAATGCAGAGCCCGAACCAGATCATGGTGGATCGATCGTATGAAAAAAGTACCTCAGGCACATGACGCCAGCGCCAACCGGCATGATCGCCTCGCATATCCAGGCCGGAACCCAGGCGAAAGCCAATACCTGAACTTCATACTCCGAAAGCACGAACAGGTAGCTATGCCAGGCAAAAATTCCGCACACCACGCAGGTAAAGCCATTGGCTATTCTCTTGAGGGTTGGCTTTGAAGCTTCGCCGATGAAGCGGGTGAGCAGATCCATGCGGATGTGTTCGTCATTGCGGGAGGCCACCATCGCCCCGACCAGGGTCACCCAGAGCACGAGCACCCGCACCAGCGCATCCCCCAGAAAGATGCCGGTCTCGAACAGGTTGCGCGCCACGACCTGATAGACGGCAATACCGATCATCGTGCTGAGCAGCACCACCAGAACACCACTTTCGATGCGTCTGAGCAGTGTGCTTATGGATTCAATCAAGCGTAGCCCGATAGTCGCTGAGGTGATGTAACAGGGACTCATACATCGGCTGCGAAACGAAACCTTCGTCCACGAGTTTCACGATCGCCTGCTGGGCATATGCTTGCCACTCCTGAACGACGGCCGCATCCGGTCGGTGCCACAACAACCCTTGAGATTTCAAGGCGGTAATCGCCCTTTCGTGGTCCTTCCGGCTGCGAGCGTTAACCTGGCGGACCGCATCCCCCATAACCTCGCGAACCAATGACTGGTCTGCCGTGTTGAGCTTCTCGAACTGGCGTTCACTAACAGCCAGCAAACCGTACACGTATAACAACGGTACATCCAGAACGTGATCGAGTTGGGTATGCCACTGCAGGGCAATGGCACCCACCGGGGGTACCGCCACTCCGTTGATCAATCCGGTCTGCAACCCGCTGTACACATCGGCGATGGAAAGCGCAATCGGCCTGATGCCGAAAGCCGCCACGGCACGAGCAGACCCCGGATCGCCGTCGGGAGTCCACACCTTCTGTGCCCGAGCCTCCGCGACGGTTTCAACCGCCTCTTTGGACATAGCGTAGGCAAAGCCGACCTCGGCGATACCGAAGGCAACATACCCCTTCGCTTCCAAACCCTCGAGCAACAGGGGATCCATATGGGTGCGCACATAGTCGAGTTCTTCGAGAGAGGTGAACACCATAGGCAGGTTGTACAGCTGAATGTCGGTATACGTCTGGGTCAGACCACCCGCCGTCAACACCGCCCCGTGGAGCTGGCCCACACGAATTTTCCGCAGCACGGATTTGTCGTCACCCATCACTCCGCCCGGATAAAACTTGAAGGTGACCCGGGACTCGCTGCGTTCGGCAATCTCGGTTCCGGCGCTGCGCAGCAGCTTCATCCACCCCGAACCATCGGGTGAAAGGGTCGCCACCTTGAACGTTACCCCGTAAGCGGACAGGGACAGGGACGCCATGAGCGATCCCGCGAGAATTTTGCTAAAAATACTCATCGGCAGATTCCAGCAGAGTAGCAGCTCGTTCCTGTGCTACTACATTAATTAAAGTTAGACCCGGTTGTACCGGATCGGTTGCAAGAACTTCCAGCAACAGCCGATCATGCAACTCACGATCGAACACGAGTCGGGCGTACTTCTCGGCGAACATCACTTTCGTGAGCATATGGCGCCCCCCGGAAAGCTCCACCGCCCGCTCAAAATGCCTGCGCCCGACCTCGGGTTTCCCACCAAGGCCCGGCGGAAGTATCGTCTCGAAGACCCCCATATAAAGATGCGCTCCGCCGTGGTCGAAGCCTTCGTCGAGTTCTATGACGCGGCTCATGAGCGCCTTCACCCGACCGAGTTCCGCTATCGCGACAAAATCGTCGCCGTGGGCCTGAATCCATCCTGCCCAGGTGGTTCCGAGTCGATAAAGCAGAGGAACCTGCTTTTGTTCGAGACCCGCGAGCCAGCGCTCATAATCGGCATAGGGTCGCGTTCTGAGTTCGCACCCGTGGGCAATTCCCTCACAGGCTGCTCTGGACGCAAAATCGAGGGCTTTACTCTGTAACGCCTGGTTACGCTTTTCGTCTTCGACGAAAGCCGCCGCATAAGCCGAGTTCAACATCGCCGCCTGGCTCAACAGATTGACGTTGTCGGGAGACCCGGCAACCAGCGAATCTATCAGGATCAGGTAAGCGGGGGCGCCGTCGCGAACCATGGCGAGATCCGGATTGTCCAGAATTGCATTCGCCAGGTTCTCGGTAAGCCCTCCGGTAACCGAAGACAGGAGCGAGGCGCAACCGGCGCTTACGACGAGGGTAAAACTCAAACAGGCAACTGCGATGCGCCCCACGGCGTCTTTTCCCTCTACTTAGTCTTATGTTCGCTGATAATTCGGAAAACGTCTTCGAAAGGCGGCCGTTCCCGATACCCGGGTACGGCAAATTTGGCACCCACAGTCCCATCCGCCTTGATGTAGAGAATACCCGGATCAGGAATCCCGTAAGCCATATGGCCCGGTTCGTAATCCGTATTCAATACGCCGTAGGCTTTGACGTGAGCGGCGTCAACATCCTGGAGCAGCGGATAGCCGAGTTTCTTGTCTGCTTGAAACTCGGACAATATCGCCTGGTCGTCGTAGGTCATCCCCGCAACGTTGATCCCAACAGCCTCGAAACGTTCCCGCCAATCTGCCAGTTGGACCAACTGGCGCTGACAGAAGGGTCACCAATCCGCCGAACGGTTGAGCAACAGCAGCAAACCTCGCTCACCCGCGAGATTCTCCAGGTTGCGCGGCGTTCCGGTGTGATCGTTCGCTTCGAGCCTCGGCAGCACCGAGCCGACGGCCGGCCCCCAATCATCGCGATAGTCGCTCCAGCCGAGTGGCGTCCAGACCGCCAGCAGCAGGGTCACTATCAAGCACCTCTTTTTCATACAAACTCTCCAGATCGAACCTTTTCCACGGGCAGCAGAACCACCTCTTGAAGGCCGAGATTGTGAACGTCTTCGGTAATCGAATTCAGAAATTCCCGTTTCTTCGCTCCATAACACCGTGGGAAAAGTTTCCGCCGACCTTTCAGGATACGATGTTTGTGTTCATCCGCCGCCCGAATAATGCGCCGACTCCACCCGGCTTTCATCTCCAGTTCGGCAACCGCAATCGTGAACTCATCGAGCTCAATTTGCTTGACGAGATTCCGGCTAAACTTTCGCAGATACCGGAGTCGGGTTTTATTCCCGTCCGACAGCGCCGGCATCAACAGCTCCAGGTGGTTCACAGCGTGTCGCACCCAGGCAAGTCCGCTTTTCAGTTTACCCGGTTTGTTGAAAACCCCGTCTTCCGCGCCCGGGTCGGCAACCAGACGGACACATCGACGACGCCCTTGTACATACGCTCTGACGATACCGCTGACGATGAGTTCATCGTCGCCGATCTGTCGAAGCACCGAGTAGTCCCGCCAGCAAGTGGACTCGTCCTGAAACACGCATGCCAGACGCTCCACCTGTTCCGGGTCCAGACCCCTTGCCGTTTCTCCGACTAAAACGTCCCGGGCACCACAGATGGCTCTGCTGCTTCCGGCATCCCTCGTTTTCACGAGCAACCGCGAGGCCACGCGCGCAAACGGGCTATCGAGCATCGGGAGTTCAAGCCCCACCAGTTGCAGTCGTTTGACCGCATCCCGATAGGGGGCTCGGCCCACCGACCAGCGCAACATCTGCCAGAAAGACAATAATTGCCGGGTGTTGGTTGTCAATAAACGCACGTCCTGGACTTTGAGTTCCCCCTCGAGCCCGCTCAGCAACTGCAGACACTCGTTGTTGATCTGCAGAGCCCTGCTGACGAGGAAATCCGCCAGTTGCATACGTCCATACATTTCGCCAGATCCCCCCGTACTAGATAAACCGATCGAACAGCCATGCTACAAGGCGAGCCGTCAACTCGTCCACATCACGTGTTAGACCGGTCCTTTCCAGGTATCGCCAATAATCGTTGCGAATATAACGCACCAATAGCCTATTATTGACGGGTTCAGCGTTTATGTCGCATTCCTTCATTACCCTTTGATCAATCACAACGAGCGTTAAATGCCTTCTTTCGACGCCAACGGAACGGAGATCTATTACGAGCAGACTGGATCCCGCGCAGAGGGTCCGCTGTTACTGATTCATGGCTTGAGCTGCCAGCTCATCCACTGGCCCGGGCCGTTGATAACGCGGTTGACTGCTTCGGGCTTGCGGGTGATCACGATGGACAATCGAGATGTGGGCCTTTCGGAGAAGCTGGGCACGAGCCCGACGCCGAACATCGAAGAGGTGCTGGCGAACCCGCTGGATCATGCCCCCCCATACAGCCTTGCGGACATGGCTTCAGATGCGGTTGCGTTACTGAATCACCTCGGCCAGGCGGGTGCTCATATCGTCGGGTTATCCATGGGTGGTGCCATCGCCCAACACCTGGCCATCGAACATCCGCTGAGGGTCTATAGCCTGACGTCGATCATGTCGACAACCGGAAACCCCGATCTGCCACCCGGCGAAGAGGAGGCTTATGCCGCGTTCATTTCCACGCCGCCTCCAGACCGCGCTCGGGCGATCGCCCACAATTCCCACGCCTGGCGGATTATCGGCGGCCCACACTACGACTCGGCGCAATGTGGTCTCGCCCGCGTCTCGGAACCCGCCTATCACCGCGGCTTCTGCCCATCCGGAGTGGCCCGCCAGTTACTGGCACTACTGACGGCTCCCCCGAGACATACCTTGTTAGCGGGCGTTTCCGTTCCCAGTCTGGTCATTCATGGCTCGGCGGATCCCCTGGTACCCCTGGCTGCCGGTGAAGAGACGGCCGCCTGTCTCGCCAACGCCAAACTCCAGGTAATCGAAAAAATGGGCCACGATCTTCCCGATCCCCTGCTCGAAGACATCGCCGATCGAATCATCGCGCACGTTCGCTCGGTATCGATTACCCGCTAATTTAACGGGAGCAACAACATAATGGGCAATCAAGAAAACCTGGTTCTGCTGGAGAAAGATCGAGGGGTAACCACGGTAACCTTCAACCGACCCGAGGCGTTGAACGCGCTGTCCGCCGCCCTGCGCAACCGCATCACGGAGACCTTCCTCGAGCTCTCCATCGATGCCGCAACAGAGGTAATCATTCTCACGGGCGCCGGTCGTGCATTCACGGTCGGCCTGGATCTCAAGGAACTGGGTGGGGAGATAAAAGCGCAAGCCCCCATGTCGGACCGCGATCTCAGCGAGGCAATGAAGGCTTGCCGACAACCCATCATCGGCGCCATCAACGGCTTCGCCATCACCGGTGGCTTCGAGATCGCACTCATGTGCGATTTCCTCATCGCCTCAACCGAAGCCAGGTTCGCCGACACCCACGCCCGAGTTGGCGTGGTACCCGGTTGGGGACTCTCACAGCGGCTTCCCAGGTTGATCGGGATCAATCGTGCGAAGGAGCTGTCATTGACGGGCAATTACCTCGACGCGGAAACCGCCCGCAACTGGGGTCTGGTCAACCGGGTTGTTCCTCCGGACGCGCTGCTCGACACCTGCCGCGACCTCGCTCGAGACATCGTGAGCACCGAGATCAAAACGCGTAACGAGATAAAACGGATCATGGACGAGGGCTGGGAGGCAACCCTCGGCAACGGGCTCGACATCGAACTGGCGGCAAACCGGGAACATTCCCGAACCGAAGTTCGTGCCGAAAAAGTCGCCTCCCGACGCTCAGAGATTCAAGCGCGTGGTCGGGAACAGAGTTCCTCCTCCAGAGCGCGGGGGCCGGTCTAACTAAACTAAAACATCCACGTTTGGACGTTTTCGATGGGCTCGCCACGGTCTGCGGCCTGGAATCCTTTGATACACCGTACAATCAACCAGACTGCCGTGGCCAACAGCCCGAGGATGCCGATGAGTATCAGGGTGAGAAGAGCCGACACAAACGTGAAGAGAAAACCGATCCAGAACGTGCGGATCTGATAACGATAGTGAGTGTCGAGCCACTCGGGACCATCTCCCTCGGCGATATAGGCCATCACAACGCCGATCAGCGGGGTGATACCTACGATGAACCCCGCGAGATAGAGCACGTAGATGATCTTGGCTTGCCCCGATTCTTCCGCCATGGCTGACTCCTTGTTGTTGGTAATTTGTACACTCGAGAACTCTTCGAGAGCTCTTCAGTCGAGATCCGCCACCATATCCATTGTTCGCCCAAGGGTCTCCAGACGTCCGTTCAGGCCGTTCCCCGAGGGATTGACTCGCAACGTCGTCACTCCTGAATCCCGATAGGCTCGAATGCGCTGTTTGATCGTTGCCGCATCACCCAGCAGGTTGGCCTGCACCACCATTTCGTCTGGAACTCTGGCGGCCGCCTCTTCACGGTTGCCGTTTACCCACAGATGCTGCACCTCGGTGGCGGCTTCGGCCCAACCGCCGCGCTTGAAAGCATCGTTGTAGAAGTTCGTTTTTGCCGAGCCCATGGCTCCCAGCGTGAACGCCATGCCGGGACGCAAAGGCGCAACCAGCGCATCCAGGTCGTCGCCAAAAGCAACCGTGCCGCCAACCTGAATATCGATATCGGCGAGATCTCTACCCGCCGCCTCCGCACCCTGGCGGATGTAATCGAGATGTGCATCGGCATGTTCCGGAGTGAAAGACGTGCCGAGCCAGCCGTCTGCCGCGGCACCGGTGAATTCGAGACTCCTGGGACCCAACGTCGCCAGATAAATCGGAATATTCTCGTTGCCGGGCTGGGCGAGCCGCAAAGCCTTCCCTTCACCTCCCGGTAACGGCAACTCGTGATACTTACCCTCGTAGGCAAGTTTTTCCCCGGCAAACGCGAGTTTGATGATGTCGATGGTTTCTTTCATGCGGGTGAGCGGCGCCTTGAACGGCCGACCCTGCAGACCTTCGACAACCTGAGGACCGCTGGCGCCCAGGCCGAGAATGAAACGGTCGTTGGAGAGGCTCGCCAGGGTCAGCGCGGTCATGGCCGTCATCGACGGCGTGCGTGCACTGATCTGCAGGATGCCAGTGCCAAGCCTGATCCGGTCGGTCTTGGCAGCGAGGTATGCCAACGGCGTGATGGCATCCTGACCCCAGGCCTCCGCTGTCCAAACCGTATCGACGCCCAGTTTTTCAGCCTCCACGACAAACTCGACCTGCTGGTCGAATTCGCGGCGTCCCCCCGATGCCGCACCACCGATAGCGATGCTGACCTTCATAGGTGTTTTGCCCATCTAATTTTCCCGTATGACTTCCAAAACCCGAGTCGAACGAGGAGGATAATACCCAACATTTTCCGGGATTCCGAGGAGACCGATGTACCCACTCCGCTCCAATCGATTTTTCTGGCTGGTGAGCGTCTTCATTCTGTTTGCGATCGACGCTAATGCCGCAGTGTCCAATTACCGCTTGCCGGGAGGGGCGGCCAGGTTGACCGACCCATTCATCGCCGCTGGCTATCGGGCGCTGTTTACCTGCTCCGCGCACTTCCTCATGGATCGACCGTTACCCGACATCCTGCTGGTGGAACTCGCGGATACGACGGAACTCGAGCTTCCGGTTCCCGAGATCGACACCGCACTGGGTCTGGTTCGCGCATCCGATGGACGTGGCAATGAGCTGATTGCCGCT
>JAPUJX010000062.1 GCA_027295975.1 Gammaproteobacteria bacterium | reverse complement strand
CATGGATTTTCACGGCGGCCCCACTCCGCACCTGCATCGCCGGTTCTCCGACAACTGGGCCATCCACCGCAGCGGCGTGGAGGTCCACGACGAGACCACCTTCCTGGGCCTGGAGGACTGCAACGGCGGGGTTTCGGTGCGGGCCCGGCACGGCGACTGGAACCGCGACTACCAGGCGAGGGTCGTGATCGGCGCGGACGGGCCCGACTCCCGGGTGGTGCGCACCGTGTACCCCGGATACCCGGCGCGGATCCCCTGGTTCCTGGTGGGCCAGAAGTTCCATCCGATCGAAAAGTGCGATCTCGATCCGGATTACTTTCATTTCTGGTTCCACCCGGGACTGGGCCATTACACCTGGAGCCATGAACGGGACGGACGGCAGATCGTCGGAGTGGGATTTGACCTGGGGGGGAACTTCCACGATGCGCACCGCAAGATGGTCGGCTATCTCCGAGACAAGCACGATGTCCGCCTGAAGCCGGCGGAGGAGCATGAGGGGTGTGCGGAGAACTTCGGCCTGTCGCTGATCAACCGCTACGTGTTCGGCAAGGGACGGGTCCTGATCACCGGGCAGGCGGCGGGGTTCCTCAACATGATGGCCGAAGGGATGAGCTGCGCCCTGCACTCCGGAGCGATCTCGGGGGAGGCGGTCGTGGAGGCGTTTCGCGGCCATCGGCCGGTGCAGGAGGTGTACCGCGGCATGATCGCTTCCGAGGTCCTGCGCTGCTCCGACCAGTGGAACCCGCTGTTGATCGCCTTTGGCAATCCACACGAGGCGGATTTCAAATCGGCCCTGGCGGCGCTTTCCAGAAGGCAGCAGCTCACCGTCCTGAAGGAGATGCTGTCATTCCTCCGGATCTACGCCCGGTTCCGATGGGGACGCCAGATCCTCGGCCAGGCGGTGGCCCGCCTGTTCCGGGGGCACTATCCCGCGTCGAGGTGGGTTTGAGCCGAGAAAACCAAATTCCTAGAATTGAGGAGTGATTCCGTCTTGGCTGGTTTGGCCTTGAAGGACGGGGATTCTTTTTTCCATGCCCTCGCCGGTTTGAATGGTCGATTTCTCGTTCCAGCAGGGCTGTTGCCTGAAAATCCACATCCATTGCTCGGGGTGTTTTTTAATTTCCTCCTGAAGAGCTTTGCCCACGATCCCGGCTATTACAAACGGATTGCGGATTCCCTCGGTTGGAAGGAGGCGGAAGGAGACCCTTGTATTCCCGTCTTTATTTCGAACCGCCCAGCCGAGAACGACTGGTACGCCCAACCGACCGGCGAGCTCCGCCGGCCCAAAGGGGATCTTCATTCCTTGGCCCAGGAAGGGAACCAGAACCCTCTTGCCGTTGCTCGAACGGTCCATCATGCAGCCGAGGATCCGACCGCGGCGCAGCCAGCGGTAGGCCGCCACCGAAGAACCGGGAGTTCCCCGCAACAGGGTGCGAATCGAATTTTTCTGACGAAAATCGATGATATGTCTTTCTAATCGCGGAGTCCTCATCGGTCTCGCGACGACCGCGATGGGAACTCCGGCTTTTGAGGCCGCCACCGATACCAGCTCCCAATTCCCCATGTGACCGGAAACCAGTAGAACCCCCCGTCCCATTCTCGAAGCCTCCTGGAGGGATTCAATTCCTTTCACCACCACGTTTCTCATCGCCCGATCCGGTGAATGCCCAAGGTTCCACATCATCTCGAAGGGGGTTTTCCCCAGATGGCCCCATGCCTGTCGACAGGCTTGAATCGGGTTGGGAACTCCAGCCCGGTGGAAGTTTTCCAGCGCGCGATTTTCCTTTCTGGACATCAGAAAACCGATGAACCGGCCGAAACCACCTCCGATCCGGAGAGCCATTTTCCAGGGCAAGAAACCGAGAACCCGGATGAAGGATACGGAAAGGAGATCAATAATTTGATCAGTGAATCTACCTTTTTTGATCAATATTGCCTTCCGATGGACGAACGTGACACGCAGGACCGCTGGCCCATGTATCGGAGTATACATTCCCTCGATCATTAGGGCAAAAACGAAACTTATCGTTTTGAGTGCTTGTGGGCCGGTTTCAGGGGGCATGTCCCTTGAGGGGCTGGGATGAACCTGGCATAATGACAAAAAGAAAGGCTTGTCATGAAAAAGCCCATCAGCGACATCGCTTTCACGCCGGCCGTCAAGGCCGTTCAGGAGCGCCTGGGATCCCGCCAGGCTTACGCCGGCAAAGAGGCTCGAGGTGGCTGGTCCGGGACGATCACGGACGATCTTGCCCGATTCATCGCCGAGCGGGATTCCTTCTATCTGGGGACGGCATCGGCCAATGGCGGCCCCTACATCAAGCACCGCGGCGGTCCGCGCGGCTTCCTCAAGGTGCTTGACGAAAAAACCCTGGGCTTCGCCGATTATCGCGGCAACCGCCAGTACATCTCCATGGGCAACCTGACCGAGAACGACCGGGCGTTCCTGTTCCTGATGGATTACCCGAACCGCCGGCGCATCAAGATCTGGGGACGTGCGGAGGTTGTCGAGAACGACCCCGACCTGCTGGCCCGGCTTGCGGACACCGGTTACGACGCACACCCGGAGCGGGTTTTCCTCTTCCACGTGGAGGCGTGGGACGTCAACTGTCCCCAACACATCACTCCCCGGCTCACCTCTGACGAACTGGAGCCCCAGAGCCGGAAGTTGCTCGACCGCATCGTGGAGCTCGAGTCCGAGCTCTCGACTCTAAAGGATAAACCATCCTCCGCACCGTCAAACGATAGTTAATATACCAGCATCTACCTTACTCATCGTCTCGCGACGACCACAAAATCCTGAACCGGGAACGCTACTCCGTGATCATCGATGTACGCTTCCACAAGTCTGTTCATCTCGCCAATCAGCGCTTCTTGCATTTCCTTCTTGTGGATTTCGGGGTCCGGGATGTTCAAAGTTTCGTAGCGAACCAGGTGTTCAACTGATGGATAGCGCAGGGTATCGATGCGGTTGATGACCGATATATCGCTGAACCCGGCCTGCTCGAAAAAAGAGCGCATTTCGGCGACACTTTTCATGATGAACGGAGATCGCATGAACGCGCCCGCCTCCGCGCCGGCGTGTTTCTCCAGGGCGGTGATCAGGTGATCGAACGCGGGGTTGAACTCGGGTGTTCTCCATACGTTCAATCCGACGCGACCCCCTGGCTTGAGGGCCCGGTACATTTCCCGCGCCGCCGCGTGGCGGTCGGGGAAAAACATGATTGCCTGCTGGCACAATACGACGTCGAACTGCGAATCGGAGACCGGGAGATCAAGAGCGCTCCCCTCCAGGAACTTGATTTGCTCAACGTATGCCGACACCTCCCGCGCTATTTGAAGCATGGCGGGATTCAATTCGACCCCTGTTACATGACCCAGGTAGCCAACACGCCTGGCAGCGTAACGTGAGACAATTCCCGTCCCGCACGCCACGTCCAGGACATGTTCGCCCGGCTGCAGGCTCACGCGATCGATGAGATCTTCGGCCCGGGTCAAGCAGTGGATCGGTACCATGTAGCGCTCGTAGGCCTCGGGACCGGTACCTTTCAGCTGGAATCCGCTTTCATTGCTCGTCATCCAATCCTCCTTTCATGATTCATCGGCCCTGCGCCTACCGGCAGCGCGCCGCGAAACACAAAGTCATCTTCTCCGCGTAGATGTTCGAATTCAGTTGCGGGAAGGTTCGCTGAAAACCAACTCCCGTGGCTTGTAGGCCGTACCGCCCTTGATTACCCACTCGATCTCACGGCAGTTGCGGATATCGACGCCGGGATCCGCGTTCAGGACGACTAGATCGGCAAGTTTGCCGGTCTCCACCGAGCCGATCTCCTCCTGGCGGCCGATCGCCAATGCTCCACCGTAGGTGGCGGCCGCGAGAACCTCGGTCGCGGTCAATCCGTTCTCCTGCAACAGTTCCATTTCCAGGTGCGTCGATACGCCCGCCGGCCCCCCATCGGAACCGACCGCTATCGGGACCCCCGCCGCCTGCGCCCCCTGTGTGTTCTTCGCAATGTTGTTCGCGTAAGCTTGCGTCCGATCAACAAGCGTCTGCAGCGCGTCAAATACAATCGGCGCTTCTGACCGAGTTTGAGTCTTGAGCTGCTCGTGTTGTTCTTCCGGCAAAAGGGCCGTCAAGCGCGGGTCGCCAAGAACGCGCGGTGCGTAGCTTTTCTTATCTCCATAAAAATACAAGGCGTGGTATGCAGGCGTCCACACCGTGCGTGCCGCCAACATTTGTTTCCAGTAATCCGCTTCCAACTGAGTATCCATCGTGCCGTGCATGAACGCTTCGATACCGGCTTCAATCGCCATTTTCGTATCGATACGCTGCGTGGTGTGGACGTACACACGCATCTTGTTCGCATGCGCCTCCGCGATTAGCGCATCGAACACAGCCTTGTCGAACCGAAGCGCAAGATTGTCGGCCCCCGTCCACAATCGGCTGTCATCTTGAATGATCTTGATCTGCTGGTATCCACTGGTGTACAGACTCCGGACCGCTTCCCGCGCCTCGGATTCACTCTTCGGTTTGCGAAACTGGGAGACCCCCGGCAGGAGATTGTCGGGGAACTCGCCGGTAAACATCGCGGTCACCTGGAGCCGGGGGGAGCGCGCCTGTGCCGCTTGCGATGCTTGCTCCATGGCGAGGGGGCTTTCCGGTGGAACGTTGGGCATGAGATGGATTGAAGTTACTCCCCATGCCAGCATCGTGCGCAAATACAGTTCGCTTGCGTCGTGCACATGTACATCGATGAATCCTGGTACGACCCACTTGCCATGTCCATTGATCACCTGCGCGTTCAATGGCAGTGAGGAGGGGATCTCATCTCCAATAGAGGTGATACGTCCGCCTTCGATGACGATGGTGGCGTTCTCAACCCGGGAGCCACTCCGTCCATTGACAATCGTTGCCAAATGAATGACCAGGGTGCCGCTCTCAGGAGCAGTGGCTCCAGCACATCCGACCACCAGGCAGGCGCCGAGTAAGGCCATCCCCAAAGAGGCCCAACTCCATTGACATTTCATGTCGATCCTTCCCCATGTGTGGAACGGGTTGATTCCGAGCGGCTGGAAACAATCATGATAAACCAATCATCACGGGAACATCTACTATATACAATGAAAGTCGCTCGTCATCAGAAAGTTAGCAAAGGACAGGGGTAACGCGGGTTCGGCCTTCTTGCGTGGCCCGCGACTCGCTGCTAGGCTTGGCAGAACATGGCCCTGAAAACCGGTTTCCAGATTGGCCCTTACAAGGTAACCACCCTCCTCGGTGCGGGCGGAATGGGCGAGGTCTATCGCGCGACCGACACCAAGCTGCGGCGGGATGTGGCGATCAAGGTACTTCCCGACGGCTTCGCCCAGAACGCCGAGCGCCTGGCCCGATTCGAGCGTGAGGCCCATTTGCTGGCCTCCCTGAACCATCCGAACATCGCGGCGATCTACGGTCTTGAGGAATCCGGCAATGTTCGTTGTCTGGTGCTGGAACTTGTCGAGGGAGAAACCCTCGCCGAGCGGCTGGCCCGCGGCGCATTGCCGCTGGATGAGGCTTTGAAGGTCGTCCGGCAGATCGCCTCTGCCCTGGAGGCAGCGCACGAGAAGGGGATCATTCATCGCGACCTGAAGCCGGCCAACGTGAAGATCCTACCCGACGGAACCGTCAAAGTCCTGGACTTCGGGCTGGCCAAGGCCCTTCAGGATGATACTTCGGTCAGCCAGGTCTCCGATCTGTCTCTCTCTCCTACGGTCTCGGCGGGGATGACCCGTGATGGGGTCATCCTCGGCACCGCCCCGTACATGAGCCCCGAGCAGGCCCGTGGCAAGCCGGTCGACAAACGAACCGATATATGGTCGCTGGGATGCGTTTTTTTCGAATGCCTGACGGGTCGCCGGCTGTTCAATGGGGAAACCACAACCGACGTCCTCGCGCAGATACTCACGCAGGAACCGGATTTCGGCGCGTTGCCGCGCGGGACGCCCGACTGTCTCGCCAGGCTCATGCGCCGATGCCTGGATAAGAACCCGGGACGACGGCTGCGCGACGTGGGGGAGTTGCGCATCATGATTGACGAGTTCGAGTCGAATCCCGCCTCCGATCTGCTTGGCCCGGCGCCCGCGCCTGCTCGGAGGGGTCCTCTCTCCGGTTCCTTCCTGCTGTGGGCCATCGTCGCGGTGCTAGGCATCGCGCTGGCCTATTCCCTGAGCCGGCAAAAGTCGCTCCCCCTCGAAGCAGTCCGTGCCGTCTCGCGCTGGCCCATTGCTTTGCCGTCCGGTTCCCGCCTCGGTTTGCCCGGCCCCGGCGGCAGATTCGATTATTCCCGGCTTGTGACGATCTCTCCAGACGGCTCGCGTATCGCGTATGCGGTGCAGGACAAGAGGCGGGAGGTATTGCTCCACGTTCGCGACATCGACGCGATGGAACCCCGGCCGCTCCCTGGAACGGCCAACGCGCGGGCGCCGTTTTTTTCTCCGGATGGCCGTTGGTTGGGCTTTCTGGTCGTGGATCGGGATGGGGAAGGAACGATCCAGAAGGTGGCTCTGACAGGCGGTTCACCGCAGAAACTTTGTGACGTGGGGAGGCCGGTGAGTTTCGATGCCTCCTGGTCTCCGGACGGTGAGACCATCGTGTTCGCCACCGATAATGGTTTGTGGCGGGTTTCCGCGTCGGGAGGCTCCCCCGAGCAGTTGACGCGGCCCGATCCGGAACGGGGCGAAGTCGGCCATCATTCTCCGCGCATCACTCCGGATGGCCGGGGAGTGTTCTTCACCATCTCGATCACGCCGGCGACTCATCTGGCCCTGCTCTCTCTGGACACTCTGACTTGGGAGATTGTCATCCGGGATGCGTCCCAGGGATTACAGTTGGGCACAGATCGCCTCGTATTCGCCCGTTCCGGTGAACTGCTCGCCGCCCCGTACGATGTCGAGAAACAACGAGTCTTTGGATCGACCCTCTCGGTCATGCAGGGCGTGCATACGTCGCCTGGCCTGGGAGGCGTGGTCTTGACTCACTTCGATCTCTCCAATACCGGAACGCTGGTTTACGTCCCGGACGCCGCCACGGAGACGGTCGACCAGCTTCTGTGGGTGGATCGTGACGGGAACGAGTCGGTGATCACGAGTGGCGTCGGGACCTGGGTCCACCCGCGGCTTTCCCCCGACGGGCAGCGCATCTCGCTGGACATCCATTCTCCCGATGGAATGCGCGACGTCTACGTCTACGAAATGGAACGCGGCCAGATGCGGCAGCTGACCGAAGCGGGCATTACCTGGGAATCCGAATGGCGACCCGATGGTCGCCAGATAGCGATCATGTCGGGTTCCCCGGCGGGGCAATGGAGCCTGTTCTGGGCGCGCTCCGATTTCAGCGGACCGCCGGAGAGGCTCTTGCAAACCGAATATTCCATTCCCTCGGATTGGTTTCCGGATGGGCAGGCCTTGATCTTTACCTATGTGGGAGGAAGTGTCTCGGGAAGCGGTATCTGGAAACTGCCCCTCGGAGGTGAGAGGAAACCTGAGGTTCTATTGAACTCGTCGGCCCGGGAGCGTCACCCGAGACTGTCTCCGGATGGAAACTGGATTGCCTATACTGCGAGCGAGTCCGGCCGCCGCCAGGTGTTCGTCCAATCGTTTCCCGACCTCGGCCCGAAGCACCAGATCTCGATCGCCGGGGGAGGCGAGCCGGTCTGGTCCCCCGATGGCCGGGAGCTGTTCTTCCGGGAACGCGACCGGATGTTCATCGCGAATGTCCACTACGAACCGTTCCGCGCCGGCCGGCCAAGGGTGCTCTTCACCGGCGAGTACGATGCCGCTTTCCTGACCGGCCATCAGCACTACGACATCTCGCTTGACGGGAAGAAGTTTCTCATGATCAAGCACGGTGAGCCAGTAGGCCCGAGCGAAGTTCAAGTGGTGCTGAACTGGTCGGAGGAGTTGAAGTAGTTCGCCGCAGGCTCCCCACACGGAACCTCATTCTTTGGCGCTGAACGCCCGGGCGGCGCGAGCGGTCTCCTCGTCGGCTGGAAAGAGAGACTCGATTCGTATCTCGTCGAGGGTCACGTCCTGCGGAGTTCCGATCGTCGCGATCGTGCTGAACCACGAGAGACGCTGTCCATGGAGAGCGATCTGCAGGGGAATGACGACCGCTGCATCGAGCGGTGCCCGGGCCTCTTCCATAGCGTCGAGGACACCGGGATAATCGAGGATTTCCTCGAACTTCCGCCTTTCGTCAGGCGCGATGTCGGGCATGCGCATTTGCCGGCGGATGCGGTGTCCGAGGAGATGTGCGACCCATTCCCAGTTGCTGATCATGGGACGCAGCATCCCCGGATCGAGCGCGAGGC